>JAQUWM010000186.1 GCA_028692885.1 Acetobacterium sp.
CTCAATCCCCATGGCCAGCGGTTTGATTATCTCCAGATCTCCTTCCAGCGCCCGGCAGGTTTCCATCATTAAAATTGGACGGAGCCGTTTGCCCCCGGCGAAAAGGCTGTATTTCATGGCTTCGATAATCACTTCCGGGGTATCTAAATTTTGCTGAAAAACTTTTTCAAGCTCACCATTAATTTCAGCCACGCGATCATTGAGCTGGGTTTTGAAGTTGCTCACGCTTCCACACTCCCCTCGAATTCCTTTTCTTCGCCATCAATCATGATGGTTATTTTTCCTTCGAGAGTATCCAAATCAGCGCTGCACTCATTGATGAGTTTCATTCCCTCTTCAAATAGTTTCATCGATGCCTCGATTTCCTGATTGTCTTCTTCCAATAGTTCAGCAATGGTCTCCAGTCGACTCATTTTAGTTTTTAGTTTTTTAACTGCCATTATTTATTCTCCTTCGTGGATTGAATGTTTGCCTGAGCTTCACCATCTCTAAAATGGAGGGTCACCAGCTGATCGACCGTTAAACCAGTCACCGAAGCAATGGCGCTGCCATTGCCATCCGTTACTCGAACATAACCCTTTTTCAGCACATTCACATAACTCATCGCTTCGATCCGGGTTTTAACATTGATCAATTGCTGTCGTTCATTTTTTATTCGACTATTCAGTGCCCGGATCATCCGATCATTAATGACATCAAGGTGAAGACGCATCTCTTCAATCCGCTCTTTAGGACGAAACCGTAAAAGTTCTTTTTTCATTCGCATTAATGCCTCACGACTCTTACCGATTTTAGCTTCCATGATCTCGAGCAGGTGGCTTTTCTGGATAACCAGCGCCCGGATCATACTCAGCGTTTCTTCAGCGACCAGTTCAGCGGCTCCAGAAGGGGTAGGTGCCCGCAGGTCGGCCACAAAATCAGCAATCGTATAGTCAATTTCATGCCCCACTGCCGAAACAATCGGTAATTCCGATTCATAAATGGCTTTGGCGAGACGCTCATCATTAAAGGCCCATAAGTCTTCAATCGAACCGCCACCCCGACCAATGATAATCACATCCACTGACTGAGCGGCATTAAAGGCCCGAATCCCTTTGATGATATTCCCGGCCGCTTCATCCCCTTGAACCAGGCTGGGATAAATGACAATATCGATCAGGGGATTCCGGCGTTTGATAATCGAAATCATATCTTTGACCGCCGCTCCGATGGGCGATGTGACCAGGCCCACCCGGCTGATGATTTCCGGAAGCTTTTTTTTATGCTCCCGGTCAAAATAGCCCTTGGCTTCCAGCTCATCCTTCAACACCAGATAGGCCTGGAATAGGTCCCCCAATCCCTGGGGTTCCATCGACCGGACCGTAATCTGATATTGGCCACTGGGCAGATAGACGCCTAAACTCCCCCGCAATGTCACCTTCTGGCCTTCCTTGGGCAGGAATTTGAGACCAATGGCGGCATTTTTAAACATCACGCAATCAATTTTACTGCCGGCATCTTTCAGGGAAAAATACAGATGACCCGATGCCGCCCGTTTGACATTGGAAAGTTCTCCCTGGATTACCAAATTTCGAAGCAGACTATTGGACTCCAATAGGGTTTTAACATATTGATTAAGCTCAGACACACTGAGTATTTTTGCATTTGTCACCGACCGCACCTCATGCTTTTATAATAATCCATTCCTATCAGGGCATTTCCCGCCGCATTATCGCGGGAATATTCGCCGGGGGAAAAATAGAGATTCAACCCTGCCGCACTCAATTCATGCTCCACAATTTTTTTGATAATCAGATTGGACATCACGCCGCCGGAAAAAAGCACCGACTGAAAAGGATATTTTTTTTGTAATCCACCAATCGCTTTTGTCAGGGTTTTGGCAATCGACTTAAGGACCAGATAGGCCACCACACCCTGATCAGTCCCCGCTTCCAGAAGTCTCTGAGCCTGGTTTTCCTGGCCGGAAAAATGAAAATCAACGCCATCCATGGTGGTTGAAATAACCAATTTGCAGTCAAAGGATTCAGGTATAACCTGGCTTGCCAGCACTTCCAGCGCTTTTCCCGCGGGAAAGTCACAGCCCATCAACACGCCAATTCGGTCGACCAGCTGTCCAGCATTGAGATCCCGGGTCGCGGCGATGATTTCGCAGTCGAAGCCGATATCTTTCTTGCTAACCATCAGAATTTCTGATGTACCGCCTGAAAAATGAACCGCCGCGAAGGTCGCTTCTAATTCTGGAGAACCACTACCATAGATCGCCGCCCGGAGGTGATTCTCCTGGTGACTCACTGCCAGCTGTTTGATATCCAATACGCCAGCCAGCGAGCGAGCCAAAGACTCACCCGAACGAAAGACCGGCATATAGGAGTCAAGCAGTGGCCGCGGTCGCTGTGAATAGCAGATGACCTCAATTTCTCGCCCCCGGGGCAGCTCCTGAAGCAAGATCGGCAAATGATGGACATGCTGAAAAAGAGCATCCGATTGACGAAGTCCTTTTTCTCCTGACTTCACTTCCAATAGGATGCCCTTATTATAAATCATGTTTTCATTTTCGTCTACTAAGGCAACCGAAGTTGTATAATTACTGGTATCAATGCCAAGACTAAGGGCACTCATTGAGTTCGTCCTTAACAATTTTATTTAAAATACCATTAACGTAATTTTTTCCATCCTCGTCTCCGAATTTTTTCGTCAGCTCAATTGCCTCGTTAATGACAACTTCAAATGGGACTTTCTCATCCATATATTTCAGCTCACAAATGGCCAAACGCAGAATTGATTTTTCTACCTTTGGAATTCGATCAATTTTCCAGGTGCTCTTAAGATAGTCATCGAGAATATCGTCTATTTCTGCCAGATGAGCTTCGGTCGTATCGATCAAGGTCTTTCCATAGGTCAGATCCAGCTCATTATCCTCTAAAAAATATGCAATACTATCGGTAAAATCTCCTGGTTCCGGATGAAAATCTAATTGAAATACACCTTTTAACGCATACTCCCGCTCTTTTTTTCGACTCATGCGCTACTCCCTCAGCTTTTATTTTTCTATAAAAAGGGGCTTACGCCCCTATTTGCCTGAACCTTCAATGCGGACATTAACCGC
>JAQUWM010000009.1 GCA_028692885.1 Acetobacterium sp.
TTATAGCATGATGTTTAAAGAAATCAAATCCTGGTGTCGCTGATTGATCCGAACAATAAGTTTAAAATTATCAAAGAACATTCGGGTAAAGTTTTGATCACTTACCCTATATGTATCTTACAAGGAGGAAACTATGTATCGAACTGGAATAATGACCTTAAGCGATCTGGGCTCAAAAGGCCAACGGGAAGACAAAAGCGGCCCGATGATTCAAACCATGCTGGAAGAAAGCAACCTTTATGAGGTGGTCAAAACAATTATCCTGCCGGATGATCTGGAAACCATCAAAGCAGCTCTGATTGCCTGGTCCGATGACGAGCAGCTGGATCTGATTCTCACCACTGGCGGCACCGGCTTTTCCCAGCGGGACTGGACCCCGGAAGCGACCATTGCCGTCTGTGACCGTATAACCCCCGGCATCCCGGAAGCAATGCGTTATCACAGCCTGCAGATCACCCCAAAAGCGATGCTCAGCCGCAGCGCCGCTGGTATCCGCAAGCAAACCCTGATCATCAACCTGCCCGGCAGCCCTAAAGCGGTCAAAGAAAATCTCGAAGCCATTCTGCCCGCCCTCGACCACGGCCTGGACATGCTCCTAAGCACCGGCTCCGCCAATTGCGCCGAACCGATCAAGTAACTTATAAAAAAAGCGTATCTCACCAAAAGGGGAGATACGCTTTACATGTTGTTTACTGCATCTTTTTTCTAAAGTTCCATCCCATTGAGAATATCACGCAATTGAACCAGTTCATCAGCGGTCAAGGTGATTCCCTTCCGCATTTTTTCGTGATCGGCATTCCAATCCCGAATATCATATTTAGGATCCCGTTCATTCCAGCTCACCAGATTCAGTTCTTTCTGCCAACCGCTGGGTAATTCACTGAGAACACCAATTTCTTCTACAACCTTAAATGTTATTGCTGCCATCTCAACCTCACCTTATAATAATTCGTCGAGTTTACCGTTAAACTCAATTTCTTTAAGTTCTGAAAAACCTCCAACAAATGTCTCTCCAATAAAGACAAAAGGCACCGTGTAATGACTTGTCTGATCCTGTAATTGGCGACGAGTCTGGGCATCATTGTAAATATCAACTTCTGTATACTTCAATCCCTTGCCATCCAGAAGTTGTTTGGCTGCTCTGCAATAGGGACAGTGCGCCCAAGTATATAATTTTATTTCCTTCATTGAATCAATCACCCTCCTTTTCAAAATTTCTTTTGACCTTGAATTTAATCATATTCTTTCATTTTACCCCTTATTTCCCAAGTGTCAACAAATAATTCTTAAATAATGCTAGAATTATTGAGTCACTTATCGTATTATTAATCTCATAACAATAAAAGGAGATTAACATGCAAAATGTAACCATCGTGGATCATCCACTTGTCATGCACAAATTAACCCACCTTCGCAAGATGGAAACCCCTTCCCGGGAGTTTAGAGAATTGGTGAAGGAACTGTCCAGCCTGATGGCCTGGGAGGTTACCAAACATTTCCCCCTTAAAGAAATTGAAATTGAAACCCCCATCTGCAAAACGATCCAAAAAGTTTTGGCCGAAAAAGACGTCGTTATTGTTCCGATCCTACGGGCCGGCTTGGGCATGGTTGAGGGCTTCACCAATATCATCCCTAAGGCTAAAATTGGTCACATCGGCTTATATCGAGATCCCGAAACCCTTCAGGCGGTGGAATATTACAAAAAACTGCCTTCAGATATTGCTGAAAGAGAGGCGATTATTGTCGATCCGATGCTGGCTACCGGGGTTTCTGTGATCCATACCATTCGCCTATTAAAGGAAGCTAATTGCCCCAATATTAAGGTCGTTCATATCCTGGCTTGTCCGGAAGGCATTAAAGCCGTCACCACCGCTTATCCCGAGATCCCCATTTTTTGTGCTGCCATTGATGATCACTTAAACGACCATGCTTACATTGTACCTGGTTTAGGCGATGCCGGCGACCGCCTTTTTGGTACAAAATAACTCCTATATTAAATCGAATTAAAAAATTTTGTAACTCGAACTGGCAATTGCGCAGTGCGCAGGCGAGGGTCTGAGCCCTTGGTCATCACGATCGCCCCCGACGTTAACTATTTAATTCAACGTATATAATTGACATCTTAAAAAATATTTTCAAAATGTGTGTTAACTAAAATAATTCGGGTAGATAGTTACTGTAGCTTTTCTCCTCAAAAGCATATTTTTAGAAGTGGGACACCCTCACCGGGGTGTTCCGCTTCGCTTTTTGCTTAACGGACCCTACCTCTGCTAGATATTGAATAAAAGAATTTTGCAAATTGAACTGGCCATTATGCAATGTGCTTATATTCAATTTCTACTGATGCTCCCCAGCGTTTCACTAAATTTCTGAGTAATCCGCCATTTAGTGATGAGTTAACTGAAATCTAAAGAAGTTCGGGTTGTAAAGCATTCAGCCCTCTTGACATAAACAATAATATTTGCTAGAATAAGTGCAATTGAATAGTGTTTTCTTTAATGAAAACAAACAATCCAAATTGTTAAGCCTAAGGTTTACTATGGTTTTTCAGTCGATAGAGTATAGTTAGAAATGACTGTGCTTTCCAATGTGTAAAGGATGGTGGAGTTCTTCGAATTTTCTGACTGTTTTTGAGCAGTCATTTTATTTTTTTGGATTACCCTCACCATTGTGTCATTAAAGAGACTTCTGTTTGATAATATTTTTTAGGAGAACGAAAATGAAAAAGAAATTGTCAGCATTGGTCATTGTTATGTTTGTCTGCACGATTGGCCTCAGTGCCATTGGTTGCACCCCGGCAAAGAAAGATTTAGAGCCCGGTTCCAATGGGGAAATCATCCTTGCCACCACCACCAGCACCCAGGATAGCGGTTTGTTGGAAGTGATCCTGCCCGATTTTGAAGCCCAGACCGGGATCGCTGTAAAAGTTGTTGCCGTGGGAACCGGTAAAGCGATTGAAATGGGAAAAAACGGTGAAGCCGATGTCATGCTGGTTCATGCCCGCTCCCAGGAAGACCAGTTCATCGCTGATGGTTACGGGGTTGAACGATTTGATGTCATGTACAACGACTTTGTGGTCCTGGGACCAAAAGAAGATCCAGCCAAGGTAAAAACAACCGCTGTTGCCGATGCTGCCAAAGCCTTTACAGCCATCGCTGCTGTTCCGTCAACCTTTGTTTCCCGGGATGATAAATCCGGTACGCATACCAAAGAACTGGCGATCTGGAAAGCTGCCAACATTACCCCCGCTGGTGACTGGTACATTAAAACTGGTACCGGGATGGGTGAAACCCTGACGGTTGCCAACGAAAAACTGGGTTATACCCTGGCTGACCGGGCAACCTATGCCAATATGAAAGATACCATGACCAATTTGGAAGTCGTCTGCGAAGGCGATGAGCTTCTTAATAATCCTTATGGAGTTATTGCGGTATCACCAACGATCAATGACAAAATTAATGCCGAAGGCGCTCAAGCTTTTGTCGATTGGATCATCTCTCCTGAAACTCAGAAACTGATTGGTTCATACGAAGTTAATGGCGATCCACTCTTTATTCCTAATGCCTCACAAAAATAAACACTAAACCGGGATCCTGGGAGAATTGCTTTCTTCCAGGATCTCATTATGGAGAAATCAATGGATTACATACTCAATGGTTTTGTTGAGGCCTTTCGCCTCATTTTTTCTTTTGATCCTGAGATCATACAGATCGTTTTATTATCGCTTTTTGTATCTTTTTCATCGACCCTTTATGGCACCGTAATTGGCGTTCCGCTTGGGATTCTTCTGGGCATCAACGATTTTCGGGGGAAGCAGGTGGTTTCCCGTTTTCTGTATACCTTTATGTCATTTCCACCGGTTATCATCGGTTTGTTTACCGCCCTCTTTCTAGCCCGTTCCGGACCTTTTGGTCAGTTCCAACTGATGTATACCGCAACTGCCATGATCATTGCTCAAACCCTTCTGGTGACTCCGGTTATTACGGGGATCGTCTTTAATCATGCCAATACCAGTGGCTATCAGGTGGTTCAAACCGGCAAAACCTTGGGCGCTCAGGGCTGGAATATTTTGATCCTGCTGATTCTGGAATTAAAAGGCGTCATTATGATCGCCCTGGTCACTGGTTTTGGCCGGGCTATTTCCGAAGTTGGTGCCGTCATGATTGTCGGTGGTAATATCCGCGGTTTCACCCGGGTGATGACCACCTTTATCGCGATGAACAATAACATGGGACAATACAGTATCTCCATCGCCATGGGACTCATCCTGATGACCATATCATTTGCTACCAATTCTATTTTATACCATTTTATCATAGGGGATCAGAATGAATATCGAGACTAGCAGTATTATAAAAACCTACAAAGAAAAAACTGTGCTCCATCTGGAAGGCAAATACCAAGATCTTTTTTTTGAGTCCGGAAAAATTCATGGGATTATCGGCCCCAACGGTTCCGGCAAAACAACCCTGATGAAAATTATGGCCGGCCTGGTCACCCCAACTGCCGGGGATGTACTTTATAACGGTCAGCCCCTCGGTCAGGAGCTTTTTTCGCAAATGACCTATTCTACCCATACCCCGACGCTTTTTTCCCGATCGATTTATGAAAATATTGCCTACCCCCTAAAAATTCGCAAATGGGAGAAAGACAAAATCGATCAGACCGTCTCGCAACTGCTCGACGAGTTCGAAATAGCTGCTATTAAAAACCAGAGTGCCCGGCATCTTTCTGGTGGCGAATCCCAGAAAACAGCGCTGGCTCGAGCCTTATCCTTTTCGCCCCAGGTGCTTTTTTTAGATGAGCCAACGGCGAATATCGATCCCAAAAGCATCCAGGTTATTGAAGCCGCTCTTAAAAAGCGAAATGTCGAAGACGGCTTGACAATTATCATCATCACCCATAATCTCAGTCAGGCTTTCCGAATCTGCAACCACCTGACTTTTCTGGATCAGGGATCCTGCCTGTTTTCAGACACGCCGGAAAAGATCATGGTATCCGACCATCCAACCATCGATGAATTTATCTCATTCAATCGATTTTAGGGTTTTTTTCTCATAACTAGACTCATGCAACCTTAATTTTTTTACCCTAACCTTCTTTTTTATGGGTTGCTCCGAAATTTTGATTGCAAAAACAGGGTTTTTATAGTTATAATAATAACTTAGTCCAGACTTTATAAAGGGTCATTATATTGGGAGGAAAACCATGAGATATGTGCCAACATTTTGCCTCCGTGAAGGAATGATGTTAGGAAACAATCTTTGGGGTGAACGGGGTGAGTTGATTCTTGCCAAAGATACTGTTCTCACTGATGATTACATCGAACGAATAAAAAAATTGAATTATAATGGCATATATGTTGAAGATGATCTGACCAAAGATATCCAAATCATCAATATCATAAACGATCGGGTCCGGGCTGAAACCGTCAAGTGTATCAAGGATGTTTTTATTACCACTGAGAATAAAGGTTCTTTAAAAAAGAATACCTTTAATGATATGCAAAAACAGATCGAGAACATCGTTGACGAAATTCTTCAAAATAGCAGTATGGTGATTAATATGGTCGATCTCAAGGTTTTTGATGACTATACCTATTTTCATTCCGTCAATGTGGCAGTCCTTTCCATTGTTCTGGGTACAGCTCTGGGTCTACGCCGGGAACAATTGTGTGATCTGGGTATCGGTGCCATTCTTCACGATATCGGGAAGGTTTTTGTCAAAAAAGATATTCTCTGTAAAAAAGGTGATCTTTCTGACGATGAATCCTGTGAAATGCAAAATCACTCGACACTGGGTTACGATTACATTAAAAAAGTATCCAACATCAGTATGTCAGCCCGGATCGGAATTTTGGACCACCACGAAAAATTCAGCGGTGGTGGTTATCCCGGCAACTTAAAAGAAGAAAAAATTTCGCTATTTGGACGCATCATCGCCATTGCTGATGTTTATGATGCGATGACTTCCGACCGACCTTACCGCAAAGCCATTATCCCTTCAGAAGTTATTGAGTATATCATGGGTGCTTCCCACACTGTATTCGATCCCGATCTGGTGAATATCTTTATCCGCAAGATCGCCCCCTATCCGATTGGTACCTGTGTTGAGCTGAGTAATCGGTTAACCGGAATTATCATTGAGAACTATGAAAGCTTCTCGATGCGTCCCCGGGTTCGAATTTTTAAAAAGGACGGCGAAGATGTTACCCCTTTTGAACTGAATCTCAGTGACCGGGCATTTCTGAATATTACCATTACCAGTATCTTATAAAGGTTCGGGGCATTTTTGAGATGAATTTTTGATGAATTTTCTAAAACATAAAATTAGAGTGTTGTTCCAGTGACTGAAACAACACTCTAATTTTATGCCAATTTAAAAAACACTGATTGGAAAACCAATTTCATTGCTATCTGATCCTTTCCATGTTAGAATAAACTTAATTACAATAGCGCTTATCAATAAGCAACGAACCGCTTAATCAACCCTGGGGAAAGCCTGGGGATTTTTTTGCTTAAATTTATCGTTTCGATACAGACGGAGGATTTATGAATTGAAAAAAAATACCGAAAAGATTATTCAAGTTAAAGACCTGGTCAAATCCTATGGGGATAAAACCATCATCGATGAAATTAATTTTCACATTCGCGCCAATGAATTCCTGACTATTCTCGGCCCCAGCGGCTGCGGAAAAACCACCCTGTTACGAATGATCGGCGGTTTTGAAACCCCGGATGGCGGCGATATCCTGTTTGAAGGCAAGACACTGCTCAATATTCCGGCTAACAAGCGCCCCATAAATACGGTTTTTCAGAAATATGCTCTGTTTCCCCATTTAAATGTTTATGATAACGTTGCCTTTGGGTTGAAAATTCAAAAAAAATCCAAGGCTGATATCGATAGCCTGGTTCAGGAAATGCTGCGAATGGTTAATCTCCAGGGCCAGGAACAGCGGGATGTCAATTCCCTAAGCGGCGGCGAGCAGCAACGGGTCGCCATTGCCCGGGCGCTGGTCAATCATCCCCAGGTGTTGCTGCTGGACGAGCCTCTCGGCGCGCTGGATCTCAAGCTTCGCAAAAACATGCAGCTGGAGCTGAAAAATCTCCAGAAAAAAACCGGTATCACCTTTATTTACGTCACCCACGACCAGGAAGAAGCGATGACCATGTCCGATACCATTATTATTATGAACCGCGGCCGGATTCAGCAGATCGGCTCGCCAGTGGATATATACAACGAACCCCGAAACGCCTTTGCTGCCGATTTTATCGGTGAAAGCAATATTCTTGATTCGATTATGCTTAAAGACTGTCTGGTCAAGCTTCAGGATGTGGAGTTTCCTTGTGTCGACAAAGGATTTGAAGAAAACGAACCCGTTCTCACCGTGATTCGGCCAGAAGATATTGAAATTCTTCCTTCCGGCACCGGTTTTCTGGATGGTGTCATTGAATCAGTTACCTTTCTGGGCATGCATTATGAAATCGTCATGAACTGCAAGGGCATCAGCTGGCTGATTCACACCACCCGGGAATTTTTCGCCGGCGATCAGAAACAAAGGAGAATGCCATGAAAAAAATCTTATTAATTTTGTCGTTACTGTGTCTGCCTTTTCTGGCTGGCGGCTGCGGCTCCGATGATCGGGCTGAGCTCACCGTTTATAACTGGGGCGACTATATGGACCCCGAGGTCATCGCCCAGTTTGAAGAAGAGTATAATTGTCGGGTCAATTACGAAACCTTCACCTCCAACGAGGATATGTATGTCAAGGTCAAGAATTCATCGGATACCTACGATGTGCTGGTCCCGTCTGATTATATGATTGAACGGTTGATTAGCGAAGACATGCTCCGGCCGATCACCAAAGACAATATTCCCAATCTAGCTAACATCGATGCCTCCGCCCAGGATCTCCCCTTCGATCCGGGCAATCAATACTCAGTGCCCTATTTCTACGGAGTTTTAGGGATAGTCTACAACACTGCCCAAGTCACCGACTCGGTCGACAGCTGGAATTTACTCTGGAATGATAAATACGCTTCCAAAATTCTGATGTACGACAGCATCCGCGACAGCATGGGGGTCTCATTGAAGCGACTGGGTTTCTCGATGAATGAAACCAATGAGGCCAATATCAATGCTGCCCGGGATGCCCTGATTGCTCAGAAGCCGCTGGTGATGGCCTATGTCACCGATAATGTCAAAAGCCTGATGGCCAGCGGTGACGCCGCCATGGCCGTGGTCTACTCCGGCGATGCGGCCATTATCATGAGTGAAACCGATAATCTCGATTTTGCCGTTCCCAAGGAAGGCTCCAATGCCTTTTATGATAATTTTGTGATTCCCAAAAATGCTCAAAATCCGGAATTGGCCGAGCAGTTCATCAATTTCATGCTGACTCCAGAAATTGCCGCCCGGAATATCGAATATGTGGGTTATTCCTCGCCGAATACCCCGGCTCTGGCCCTGCTTGATGCCAGCTGGTCAGACAATGCCGGTTTTAATATCAGCAAAGAAGATCTGGCCCGCAGCGAAATCTTCAAGGATCTGCCCAGTGATGTGATGGAAATCTATAACCGGGCCTGGACCGAAATCAATGTGTCTAACTAACGAAGATCCCAACCCCGATTGGCGTTGGCTAGATCACCTTGTATTCTGACCAGCCAGGCGATTTCACTGTTGGGTTCGCCATCGTTGCCTACGCCATTAGCAAATGGTAAATAAAAAGATCTGAACACCGTGTTCAGATCTTTTTTTTCACTTATTCTTTTTCCCAGCCCTAAAAATCCAGAAATACCGTTGATGACATCGGCACTGTTACCGAATTTCATCGATCCTGTCGACTTCTTTATTAGAAGTGGTGAAGGCAACACCAAACAAAAACAGCAGAATCGAAACATCAGGATGACAAAAAAGAGTCCCTCCTCGGCATCATCAAAACCAAAGATCAGAATTCGATTGATCTAATTCCGGATAATCTCAATTTTGTAGCCGTCTGGATCAGCTATAAAATAATAACGGGGTCGGCCATCACTGCCAAGTCCTTTTAGCTGGGTCGGTTGATAGCCCTTCGCTTCGTGAGCTGCCCAGGAAGCCTCAAGATCATCGACTAATACAGCGAGATGACCATAGGCTGTACCTAAATCATAGGGGACGTCCTGCCTATAATTGTAGGTCAGTTCCAATTGATGACCGTTGGGTTTACCATCGCTTAAAAACACCAGCGTATATTCATCGTTGGGTTCATCCCGACGCTTCACTTGCTCAAAGCCCAATGCTTCTTGATAAAATTCAATTGAACGATCTAAATCGATCACCCGAATCATGGTATGTGCAATTCTGTAATTTCCCATCATCGCCTCCTGTTTTTTATTTTTTAGTGGTGATCACCAGAACACCCCTCAGTCCCCTCAAAATTTCTGATCAGCGGTAAGGTTCGTTTTGCCATTAGGTCAATCGCTTCCAATCCTGAATAACCGCTTCCCAGATAACGGGTCACACAACCATCAGCCAGCATATCAAAGGCCTTCTCACTGATAAAATTGCCAGTTATGATCCCCTCGCAATTCAAATCGATTATTTTTTGAGCTAAATTCTCAGCTGTCAAATCAGTTGTTATGTTGATTTCTTCGGTACTCATGTCCGAAATTTTTACCACCAACAGATTTTGATTTGCATCAAAATTATCAGATATCGGCGACTCTAAAGTTTTTCCATTCATCATCATAGCAATTTTCATTTGTTTCTCCAATCTATTTGTGAATTTTTACACTGTTATTACGTCAAAGGAACGAGCATGGTTTTATAAAATGCGTAAGCTTTGGAAGATTTGCCGATGCAGTAACCGATATAGTGATCCAGCAGATCATTGATTTTTATCGCCTCAGCTGTATCGATCTCACGATCTTTCAGCTGTTTGATCGGCTGTCTTAAAAAATCCCGCAGCAGCTCAAGCATGGCGGGGCTTAACTTATAGAGATATCCCGCTGTTGGTTCCCGACAGCCGTTGCAGATGACCCCATTATTTTCAATGCTAAAGAGGCTTAAATCCTGCTTACCCTGACAAGCCGTGCATGTTTCCAAGATCGGGCGATAGCCTAAATAACTGACCAATTTCATCTGAAAGGCACCCACTAACACAAGGTCGTTTTTGGCTGTTCCGCCAGATATATAAAATAACACATGAAGGAGCAGCTTTAAAAGTTCCGGGCTTTTCTGGTAAAATTCGTAGGCATTATACATCAGATCCAGTAAATAGGAAGCCAATGCCATTTTAGTCAGATCATTCCGCAAGGGATAAAAGGCCTCAATTAAATTGGACTGATTGATGATGCCAAAGTTCTTGCCGGGATAATAAACAAATTCACTGTAGGCAAAGATCTGGGTGCTGGCCAGAAGGCCACTTTTTTGACGGCGGACGCCCCGGGCAATGCATTGAATCTTACCTTCTTCCTCAGTGAAGATGGTCAGAATTTTATCTTGTTCTTTATAGGGCTGCTCTCTGATAACCAGACCCTTTGTTTTAATCAGTGCCATCATTCTCCCCACCGAAGGATTTATTCAAAATAACCTAAATCTTTCAGATCAAAATTCTTATCCCGCCAATCCGATCGCACCTTCACCCATAGCTGCAGATTAATCTGCGATTTGAGAAAAAACTCGATATCTTTCCGAGCCTGGGTACCAATTTTGGTCAGCATTGAGCCGCCCTTACCGATCAGAATGCCCTTGTGGGTTTTTCGCTCACAGAAAATGGTGGCTTCGATGTCAATGATATCCTTACCTTTACGAGGTTTCATGGCCGTCACTTCTACGGCAATACCATGAGGTACCTCATCATTTAAAAGGTTCAGGAGTTTTTCCCGGATCAGTTCCTGAACGATCCAGCGTTCTGACTGATCAATGATCATATCGGCCGGGAAAAACATCGGTCCCGGACTAAGTAGCCCGGTGATCAGGTTAAGCAGCTCTTTAACCCCATCCCCCGAAACAGCGGAAATAGGAATGATTGCGTTAAGGAAATCATATTTCTGATAAGCCGCAATGGTAATTAACACATCTTCTTTAGGCAGTAGATCAATTTTATTGATGACTAGAATAACCGGCGTCTTGCTGGCCTTGAGTTTTTCCAGAATATACTGATCCCCCGGGCCGATTTTTGTTTCCGGTTCGACCAGATATAAAACCACATCCACATCGGATACGGTGTTTTCAGCGGCTTTTTGCATGTAGTCGCCCAATCGGTTTTTGGGGCGGTGCATCCCCGGGGTATCGATAAAGACCATTTGCGCCTGTTCATCGGTATAAATACAGCGAATAGCATTTCGGGTCGTTTGGGGTTTGGCCGAAGTGATCACCAGTTTTTCTCCCATGATATTATTAAGCAAGGTTGATTTCCCCACATTGGGGCGACCGACGATGCTGATAAATCCGGATTTAAAGTTTTCGTTCATCATTCACATTCTTTCTCTGGTTAAAAAAACCAATTGATAATTTTGGGTAAAAAGATAATCAGCCCCACGCAAACCGACATGATCGCGGCTATCATAACGGCGCCGGCGGCGGTGTCTTTGGCGACCTTAGCCAGATGATGGTATTCCTCAGTATAAAGATCGACCAGGGTTTCGATGGCGGTATTGATGATTTCCAGGATAAAAACGAAACCAATCACAATCACCAGCGCCAGCCATTCATAGCTCTCAATTTTAAAAATAAAACCAAAAGCCACGGCTAAGATCCCGACACCGAAATGAATACGCATGTTAGGCTGGGTTTTAAGGGTGTGTAAAATACCTTCGATGGCAAAAGAAAAACTCTTTTTTAACTTTCTTCTGATCTTTCCCACCTCCTGATTTTTTGTTTCTGAATTTAGAATAAAATTTATGGAAGTCTCCCGATTTAGTCGTCACCCATAATTTCTTTTTCGATGCGCCGCATCGCAGATTTTTCGTCATCTTCCATATGGTCATAACCCAACAGATGCAAAACGCTATGTACCGACAGATAAGAAAGCTCCCGAGTCAGGGTGTTTCCGTATTCTTTGGCCTGCGTTTCGGCCTGCTGGATGCAGATGACGATATCACCGAGCAACAAGGGTAAAAAAGGATTATCTTTAATGATTGCTTCCCGATGAACAATAAAATCCTCATACATTGGAAAGGACAGCACATCGGTGACAACATCTTTGTCGCGGTACTCCGCATTGAGTTTTTTTATTTCATCAACACTGACAAATGAAAAACTTACTTCACATTCCACTTCAATTTCCTGATCGAGCAGGGTTCGCACCATGGCATCTTCGATTTCCTCCAGGATGGGGTCGGCTATTTCAAAATTACTGCGATTATCATAAGCGACTATGAGCATATTATTTCCTCTCTGTATAAGTTGGATTAAAGAATTTTGTCAATCAAACTGGCTAATTGTGCAGTGTGCGGTGAAGGGGCTGTCCCCCCTGTTTATCACGGATCGATGCTACATTTAATAGTTAATTCAACTTATATGGTTTTGATTTTTTATTTCTTTTTTTTATGGGCTGCTTTATTTTTTGCTTCGGCTCTCGCAGCGGCGCGCATAGCCGATTTTTTGGCATCCGTTAAAGGTGTTTCATAGGGGATCAATTCATCATAGGGGGGCGTTGTCATGTGTGAGAGCATCCCGAAGCCATGGTTATAGTCAATTATGGTAATACTTCCCAATTTGATATCAAAATGCCATTTACAGTCAAGGGGCAGATTCAACATGTTGGTAAGCATCCCATGGATCGTGCCGCCATGAGCAACAATCAAGACCGTTTCACCCTCATTCAATTCAGTTAAAAATTCGGCACACAGGTCATGATATTCACGTTGACTCTGGCCTTCAGGCACTGGATAATCAATGTAATTGGCCATCCATTGATCCCATTCGGCCTCGAAAATTTCAATACATTCGTCCCGGGTTTTACCTTCGAAAATACCAAAATTAAATTCCCGGAGCCGATGATCGACCTGGATCTCCTTGCCGGTCGAATTTCCCACGGCCTGAGCAATTTTAAAAGCCCGAGTGGTGGGGCTGGCAAAGATTTTATTAAATGACAATTTTTCATTAAGTACGACTAATTCATTCACTAATATTTCTTTCATCGCTTTTCCCCGTAGGGTGTAATCAGATTCAGTGTGGCCATTGAGGCGATGCTCCACATTTCCAAATGTTTCGACATGTCTTACTAATACAAGTTTCATTAATATTCTTCCTTACGTGATTTTAAACTTTGCCTCTATTATAACTCATTTTAATCAGGGAAACCAAAATATTTTTGCCAACTTCCGACTTTTTAGTTATAATTAATAAAGCACCTAAGAAAGGAAGTCACCATGGAAAAAACTAAAAAACAATCGCTTTTGGCTGACCTGGGTCTGGTTGCGGTGGCATTTGTCTGGGGCAGTGGTTTTGTTGCTTCAAAAAATGCCCTGGACTCGATGTCGCCGATGATGCTGATGGCAGTCAGATTTACAATCGCCGCCCTGTTATCCGGATTTATCTTTCGGAAAAATTTAAAAAGCATCGCAAAAGAAACCATTCAGGCCGGTTGTGTGATCGGATTTTTTCTGTTCACTGCTTTTGCCGCCCAAATGATCGGCCTTCAATATATGCTCGCCGGAAAGCAGGCCTTTTTAACCGCTACCAATGTCATTATGGTACCCTTTATTTATTGGGTGGTAAAAAAACAGCGCCCCGATCAGTACAATTTTGTAGCGGCTTTTATTATGCTGTTGGGACTGGCGCTACTGACCATCGATTTTTCGATTGGTTTTTCCGTTAACCCCGGGGATGCTTTAACGCTATTATGCGCCCTTTTATATGCCGGTCACATCGTGGCGGTGGGAATTTACTCCAAACAGCATGACCCCATTGCCCTGACGGTGATACAACTTGGCTTTGCGGCTGCGGTTTCCTTAGCCTATGTTTTTATTTCAGGTGAATTTACCTTGGACATCCCGGTTCCCGGTCTTTTAAATGGCCTGTATTTGGGGATATTCTGCACCTTCCTGGCCTTTTTGGGACAAACGGTTGCACAAAAATATACCAATTCCACTCATGCCGCCATTATTCTCAGTCTGGAGGCCGTTTTTGGAAGCCTGCTCGCGATTATTATCCTTAGTGATAACTTTACTTCGATTATGTTCTTGGGCTGTCTGATTATTTTTATGGGAATCCTGACCGCTGAGACCAAGTGGTCTTTTCTGAAGCCCATATTTCTTAAAACAAAACCGGAAAATCCAGAAAAACTGACCGAGATTTAGCTTTTTCTTTACAGATTAATTCTCAATATGCTATGATAACCTCCAATCGCAAGAATAATTGCAGAGGAGGTTTTTTTTTGAAAACTCAATTTAATATTGGAAATCTGGAATTTTCCAAACCGATCGTCCAGGGTGGTATGGGGATTGGTATTTCCCTTTCCAGCTTGGCCGGAAACGTCTCAAAGTTTGGCGGCCTCGGGGTCTTGTCTGGTGTCGAAATGGGCTCTGCTTACCCGGACTACCAAAAAAATCCCAAACAGGCCAACCGACAGGCCATGGAGGATCATTTTAAGCGCGCCAAAACAATATCCGGGGATCGTCCCATTGGGATTAATATTATGGTGGCTCTGACGCAATACGAGCAATTGGTCAAAGATGCTGTGCAAACCGGTTTTGATATCATTTTTGCCGGTGCTGGTCTACCGTTAACCCTTCCCGAACTGACCCGTAATTCTTTAACTAAGATCGCCCCGATTATTTCTTCTAAACGGGTAGCCAAACTGATTTTAAAACACTGGTGGCGTCACTACGAAGTTGCTCCAGATGCCATTGTCCTGGAAGGCCCGCTGGCCGGTGGTCATTTAGGCTTTAAAACTGAAGATCTTACTCCTGAGCGACTAGCTGAACAAGTTCTGCCATCCCTGATTCCCGGCGTACTTGAAGAAATCAAGCCTTATGAAGACCTGGTTGGACGACATATCCCCTTAATTGCCGGTGGTGGCATTACCACCGCAACCGATGTTCGGGAAACCCTGGAAGCCGGTGCCGATGCGGTGCAGGTCGGTTCACGATTTGTTGCTACTGTCGAGTGCGATGCCTCCCTGGCCTTTAAAGAAGCCATGGTACATGCTAAACAATCCGATATCGAAATCATCGTCAGTCCCGCCGGTTTGCCAGGTCGGGCGATTCATAACCGCTTTCTCGAAGAGATTAAAGCGGGGCTACGACATCCCCAAAACTGTCCCATTAATTGCATTAAATCCTGTGATTATAAAACCGCTCCCTATTGCATCGGCCTGGCGCTGATTGCCGGGAAAGAGGGCGATCTGGAAAACGGCTATGTTTTTTCCGGTGCTAATGCCTATAAAATCACTGAAATCACAACCGTAGAAGCCTTAATGAATGAATTGATTACAGAGTTAAATTAACGAATTTAACTACCCAGTCAGTTATTTTAGAAAACCGATAATTCTTAATGGGCGCTAAGAAAGCGGCTAAAATTTGAGCTTTTCTTGACAAATATTTTTTTAGGGCTATAATTAGTTAGATAATCTAATGATATTGGAGGTGACCTTTTGGACTCTTTTTCTTCCCAACTCAATGCAGTTTTGGTTGATACGTTCAATAATATTTTAAAGTTTGAAGAAACTTTACTCAAACAATCAACAACTATTGATTTATCCATCAACGAAATGCACCTGGTTGAGCATGTGGGAAAAAACAAAAATGATGGAAAAACCATTAGTGATCTTGCCCAAAGTCTTAATATTACCCTCCCTTCTGTGACCGTGGCCATCAATAAATTGGTCAAGAAAGGGTACGTAAAGAAAGAGAAGAGCAATACCGATGGACGCGTTGTTTACGTCCGGCTCACCGACAAGGGTTTACGGATCGATAAAATTCACCAATATTTTCATGTGAAAATGGTAAAAGATATTTCAAAAGAAATGAGCGCTGAAGAAAAAGAAGTTTTAATTCACGGCATGGAAAAATTAAATGGTTTTTTCAGAAAAAAATTATCAAGGTTATCTGACGAAGATGAAACGTCTAAGCCTTAATGCTTGGAGGAACAAATGTCCTTTACAATTCTCGGAACCGGTTCTGCATTGCCAAAAACAATTCAGACCAATGAAGACCTCGCCCAGTTTCTAGATACATCCAATGAATGGATTGTTTCACGAACTGGCATTGAATCGCGACATATCTGTGTGGAAGAAGCCATTCTGGATATCGCTCTGGAGGCCAGTGTGAATGCCCTGGCAAACGCCCAAATCAAACCAGCAGAACTTGATCTGATCATCTGTCCCACCCTTGGCGGCGATACTGTCACCCCTTCCCTGGCTTGCCTGATTCAGGAACAGCTAGGGGCGACCTGCCCCAGTTTTGATCTCAATGCTGCCTGTTCCGGCTTTATCTACGGGCTGGATGTGGCCGATGCTTATTTTGCCCGGAATGATGACCTGAAAATTCTCGTCATTGCCGTGGACGCCATGTCTAAGCTGGTGGACTGGCAGGATCGCGCTACGGCTGTTCTTTTCGGTGACGGCGCCGGTGCTGCTGTTCTGGCCAGCGGCAACAGCCTGAAAGCGATTCAGCTGACTGCGGTCGGAAATCACCATGCCTTAAGTATTCCCTGGCCTAAGGGTAATCATCCCCTGACCAAAAACCAGACCAACCCGGCACCCTATCTGCTGATGGATGGGCCGGAAGTTTACCGCTTTGCGGTAGCGGCCATCTGCAGTGACTTGCGCTCAGTGGCAAAAGCCGCCGGCATCGAACTGGCAGATCTGGATTATATCATTCCCCACCAGGCTAACCTGCGAATCATCGAAGGAGCCGCCAAACGCCTGAAGCTGCCGATGGACAAATTTGTCCTGAGAGTCAACGGTTGCGGAAATACCTCAGCCGCCAGTATCCCACTGGTGCTGGATGAACTTAACCGTGATAAAACCTTTAAACCCGGCACCCGGATTGCCTTAACCGCTTTCGGCGGTGGGCTGACAACCGGAGCCTGCGTTATTGAATGGGCCTGAACATCATATGGCCTAAATGTCGTTATTTAAAAAGACTTCAGAATTAAGGTCTAAAGTAGTACTGATTCATTGGTTGCAACATGTTGTAACCAATGAATCGGTACAGAATCTCAAACAAAAATTTATTTAAAATCTTAGGAGGATTAATCAAATGGTATTAGAAAAAGTAGTGGAAATTTTACGGAATTATAAAGACGAACAAGATCTGGAAGTAACAATGGCTTCAACATTCGAAGAACTGGAACTGGATTCTCTGGATACCGTCGAATTGGTGATGGAAATTGAAGAAGCCTTTGATACCAGCATTGAAATGGATGGCGAACTTCAAACCATTGGTGATGTGGTAACCTTGATCGAAAAAGCTATCGCTTAGGTGAAATAGCATGATTAAAACACCACTCTGCGATCTTTTAAACATTGAATTTCCCATTCTTCAAGGAGGAATGGCGTGGATATCCGATGCTCAGCTTGCGGCTGCCGTGTCAAATGCAGGTGGTTTAGGGATTATTTCATCAATGAACGCCGATGAAAATTGGCTGCGCAGTGAAATTCAAAAGGCCAAAAGCCTGACCGATAAACCCTTTGGGGTCAATGTGATGCTGATGAATCCCCACGTGGACAAAATTGCCCAGGTTCTGATTGACGAAAAGGTTCCGGTTGTCACAACCGGTGCCGGCAATCCGGGTAAGTTTATGAAGCTGTGGATCGAAGCTGGCATCAAGGTTATTCCGGTGGTCCCTTCGACCGGGTTAGCGCGGTTTTCTGAACGGGCTGGCGCCACGGCAGTGATTGCCGAAGGCGGCGAATCCGGCGGACACGTCGGTGAAATGTCGACCATGCCATTAATTCCCCAGGTCTGTGATGTGGTTTCGATTCCGGTGATTGCTGCCGGCGGCATTGGTGATGGCCGTGGTATTGCTGCCGCCTTAATGTTGGGTGCAGTGGGGGTTCAGCTGGGCACCCGTTTTTTAGTCGCCCACGAAACCAATATCCATGAAAACTATAAAGATAAAATTATCAAAGCCAAAGATATTGATACCACCCTCAGTGGCCGGTCATTGGGGCATCCGGTTCGTTCTTTAAAAACAACCTTTTCCAAAGACTTTATCAAAGCCGAAAGTGATCCCACCACGCCGCCAGAAGTCCTCGAAGAATACGGTCGGGGTGCGCTTCGCATTGCCGCTCAGGAAGGTGATTCTCAAAAAGGTTGCTTCATGGCTGGTCAGATCGCTGGAATGATTAAAGAAAAACAAAGCGTGAAGGAAATCATTTTAACACTGGCTGATGAAACAGAAACAGTTTTAAAAGGAGGATTACAATGGGTAAAATAGCACTGCTCTTCCCCGGTCAAGGCTCACAGTATGTTGGCATGGGTAAACCCCTTTACGAACTTAGTCCGTGTTCACGGGAAATTTTCGACCAGGTTGATGCCGTTCATCCTGGTACCTCAGCACTCTGCTTTGAGGGACCGGCTGAAGCGCTCAACCAAACTCAGAACACCCAACCCTGTATTTTTGCAGTCGAGCTGGCGGCTCTTGCGGCCTTACAATGCGTCGGTGTCGAAGCCCAGGGGATCGCTGGCTTCTCCTTGGGGGAAGTAACCGGTCTGGTGGCATCGGGCGTCCTTTCCATGGCTGACGGATTGAAGTTTGTTAAAAAACGTGGTCAAGCAATGGAAGAAGCATCTCAGATGACACCGGCAGCGATGGTGGCTGTGTTAAAACTTGATAATGCCACGGTGGAAGCACTCTGTAAAGAATTCAACCAGTGCTACCCGGTTAATTACAATTGTCCCGGACAACTGGTTGTCGCGCTACTTAAGGTGGATCAGGAAGCGTTTCTAATCCGGGTGAAAGAGCTGGGCGGTCGGGGTATTCCCCTGACGATGTCCGGTGGCTTCCACTCGCCTTTTATGACTTATGCTACCAAGCTGCTGGAGTCGAAAATCTATGAATTGACATTTTCGGCGGGGTCGATTCCCCTTTATTCCAACGCTTATGCAAAACCCTATCCCAAATCTCCGGTCGATATCCGCGATTATATTCTTCATCAGATCAATCACCCGGTGTTATGGGAACAAACCATGCGCAACATGATTGCCGATGGATTTACCACCTTTATTGAATGCGGTCCCGGTAAAACCCTGGGTGGCTTCTTAAAGAAAATAGACAAATCAGTCACCTGTTATCATGTTGAAACGGTGCTGACCGATTATCTTGAAGCAAAAAATTCCGGAAAGGAATGGTCTTTTATATGTTAACAGGAAAAACTGCACTGGTCACCGGCGGCGCAAAAGGAATTGGACGGGCTATTGCCCTTAAAATTGCCGAGGCCCACGGAAATGTGGCCATAATCTATCGCGGCAGCCAGAAAAATGCCGAACAGACGCTCGCTGAACTGCTGGCAATGGGTGTCGAAGCTAAAAGCTATCAATGTGATGTGTCCGATTTCAACGCCACCAAAGCACTGGTTGCCCAGGTTATTAAAAATTTTGGCGGATTGGACATCCTGGTGAACAATGCCGGAATTACGAATGACAAGCTATTAATCGCCATGAAAGAAGAAGATTTTGACAGCGTCATTAACACCAACTTAAAGGGTGCTTTCAACATGACCAAACACGTTGGCACCTACTTGCTTAAACAACGCAAAGGCCGGATTATCAATATTTCCTCGGTTTCAGGCCTGATGGGCAACGTCGGCCAATGTAATTATGCCGCCGCTAAAGCCGGTCTGATCGGCCTGACCAAATCAGCTGCCAAAGAAATGGCGATGCGCGGGGTCACCTGTAACGCCATTGCCCCAGGTTTTATCGATACCGATATGACCAAAGAATTAAAACCAGAAATTAAGGAAGAAATCCTCAAACAAATTCCCTTAAAACGTTTGGGACAGGTTGACGACATCGCCAATCTCTGCGTTTATTTAAGTAGCGATTTATCAGGCTATATTACAGGAGAAGTCATTAAAGTTGATGGCGGTCTCTATATTTAGGAGTAATCAATGAATCGACGAGTTGTTATAACAGGATGCGGAGCCGTTTCTCCGGTAGGTAGCACTGTAGAACTTTTATGGGAAAACCTGAAAAACGGAAAATGTGGCATCGATTTTATTAAAAAATTCGATACCACCGACTTAAAAGTGAAAATTGCAGGTGAGGTTCATGATTTTGAACCCCTTGACTATATTAAAAAAAATGAAATCCGAAAAACCGATATGTTTACCCAATACGGCATTGGTGCGGCTGTCCAGGCAATGGAAGATAGTGGTGTTCAGGCTCATGTGGATCCCACCCGACTGGGTGTTTACATGGGTTCCGGCATCGGCGGCATTCATACCTTTATTGATGAATGCCATAAAATGGATACGAAAGGCCCCAGCCGGATTTCGCCTTTTTTCATTCCGATGATGATTTCAAATATCGCAGCGGGAACGATTGCGATTCGCTATAATGCCCAAGGTCCCTGCCTACCGATTGTCACGGCCTGCGCTACTGGCACCCATTCGATTGGGGAAGCTTTCCGGAGCATTAAGCACGGTTATGTCGATGCCATTATTGCCGGCGGCACTGAAGCCAGTATTTCACCCCTGTCCGTGGCTGGATTCACTAACTTAACAGCCTTAACAACTGTTAACGATCCCACCCGGGCTTCTATTCCCTTTGACAAAAATCGCAGTGGTTTTGTCATGAGTGAAGGAGCCGGAGCACTGGTCCTGGAAGACCTGGAATCGGCCCTAAATCGGGGTGCCAAAATTTACGGCGAAATTGTCGGCTATGGAAATACCTGTGATGCCTACCATATTACGGCTCCTCATCCCGAAGCCATCAGTGGCACCCGGGCGATCAGCCTCGCTATGACAGAAGCTGCCAGTTCAGGCGTCAAGTTTGAAGAAGCTCAGATTTATGTCAACGCTCACGGTACCAGCACCCCCCTTAACGATAAATCAGAAACAATTGCTATTAAAAAAGCACTGGGTGTCAATATTTCCCGCACCCTGGTCAGTTCCACTAAATCGATGACTGGCCACATGCTGGGGGCGGCCGGTGCTATCGAAGCAATTGCTTCGGTAATGGCCTTAAAAGATGGCATTATCCCCCCGACGATTGGCTATCACGAAGCTGATCCCGATTGCGATCTGGATTATGTCCCTAATGAAAAACGAGCCATTCAGAGTGATGTTGCGCTGTCCATCTCCCTTGGATTTGGCGGTCACAACGCTTGTCTGGCATTTGTTAGATATAGAGGAGAATAAGACATGGAATTAACTACCGAAACCATTCAGGCCCTGGCCAGAATCATGTCAGAAGAAAAACTTACCAGTCTGGCTCTTGATCAGGGAAACCTCAAGATCGAAATGAAACGGGAAATCGGGTCGGCGCAGCCCTCTGGGATTAGCTATCGTGAACCTCAAACAGTGACAACTGCACCACTTCCCCATCATACCCAACCCGTAGCGGCCGAAACCATTGAAATTGTTGATGATGCCCACTGGAAAGAAATAAAATCCCCGATGGTGGGGGTCTTTTTTCAAAGCAGTCAACCGGGTAAACCGGCCTATGTGACTAAGGGCCAACACTTTTCCGAAGGCGACACCCTATGTATTATTGAAGCGATGAAGCTGATGAACGAAATTACCGCCGAAATGCCTGGAACCATTATGGAAGTTTGCGTCGGTAACGGCCAGGTTGTCGAATTCGGCCAAGTTCTCTATCGCATTGTCGAAGACTAACTTTTAGACCTCGTTACTCGTCCAGACTGGCAATTGTTATTTAATATTGCAAACCTTACCGTACCGGTCCTAATCGGTACGGCTAAACCTTGTTAACGGTCTAAAAAATTACTAAACGGAATTTTATCTAAAATTTCAGAAGGAAATCAGAATGAAACGTGATGAATTAAAAAAGATCCTGCCTCATCGGGAGCCGATGCTCCTGATTGACGAGGCTGAGAAAATAGATGACACCACCGCCACTGGACGTTACACCGTAACTGGCGACGAGTTTTTTTTGCAAGGACATTTTCCCGGCAATCCGGTTGTGCCCGGCGTTATTCTTTGTGAAATTATCGCCCAGACCAGCTGCGTTTTACTGGCCGACCTGGGAGGTGCTAACAAAACGCCCTACTTCACCAGTTTGAACAAGGTGAAATTCAAAGAAAAGGTCTTCCCCGGCGATACCATTGAAATCACCTGCAGCATTACCCGGTCCAAGCCACCTTTTTATTTTGCCAGCGGCTCCGGTTCAGTAAATGGTAAGGTCGCGGTGGTAGGAGAATTCTCTTTTGCCCTGATTGAGTAAGGAGGCCAGCTGTGTTTTCTAAGATCCTCATAGCCAACCGGGGCGAAATCGCCCTGCGGATTATCCGTGCCTGTAAAGAAATGGGTGTCGCCACGGTTGCCGTCTTCTCGACCGCTGATGAAGATAGTCTGCATGTGAGCCTCGCCGATGAAAGTATTTGTATTGGCCCGGCTGCTGTTTCTGACTCTTATCTGAACATTTCGGCAATCTTATCGGCGGCAGTATTAACCGGAGCGGAAGCCATCCATCCCGGCTATGGACTGCTTTCCGAAAACCCCAAATTTGCCCGGCTGTGTGCCCAATGCGGGATTACTTTTATTGGACCGACCTGGGAAATTATCCAAAAAATGGGCGATAAGGATCAGGCTCGTGCGACCATGGCGGCTGCCGGAGTCCCGATTGTTCCCGGCACCGATATCATTAATGATCCCAATGAGGCCCATCTAAAGGCTGATGAAATCGGCTATCCCCTGTTAGTAAAAGCCCGCTCCGGCGGTGGCGGCAAGGGTATCCGCCTGGTCGAACGATCGGAGGATTTTTTAAATGAATATTCCCTCGCCCGTCAGGAAGCGCAAAATGCTTTTAATGACGATGGCGTTTATCTGGAAAAATTCTTAACCCGGGTCAAACATATCGAAATTCAATTGCTTTGCGATCAACATCAACATGTTGTTGCCCTGGGTGAACGAGAATGCTCAATCCAGCGTAAAAATCAGAAACTGCTGGAAGAAAGCCCTTCCCCATCTTTGACTCCGGAAATTCGCAATGCCATGATGGACGTTTCCCGTCAGGCTGCTCTTGCCATTGGCTATGAAAATGCCGGTACCATTGAATTTTTAATGGATGCCCAAGGTCATTTTTATTTTATGGAAATGAATACCCGGCTGCAAGTCGAACATCCGATTACCGAAATGGTCACCGGAGTGGATATTGTCAAATGGCAGATCAGGATTGCTGCTGGCTTGCCCCTGACCTTTGGTCAGGACGATGTGCATATCCAGGGTCACGCCATCGAATGCCGAATCAATGCCGAAAATCCGCTGCTGGATTTTCGACCAAACTGTGGAACCATCAGTTTTCTGCATGTCCCCGGGGGCCCCTGGGTTCGTTTTGATACCCTACTTTATCAAGGATACTCGATCCCACCCTATTATGACTCCATGGTTGGCAAGCTGATTGTCCATTCCAAAACCCGCGAGCTGACGATCCGAAAAATGAAGGCCGCCTTGTGCGAGCTGGTCATTGAAGGCATCGATCACACCAGTCAGGTTCAATTGGATATACTCAGTCATCCCCTATTTATAAAGGGCGACTATTATACAGATTTTATGGAAAATGAATTCGGCAAACCCTTGTCCAAATAGAAATGGAGGTTTTAAATGCTAAGTAAAGGTCTATTTAAAAAACCAAAAAATGAACTGGAAGCCCAGCATCGGACCAAACGCAAAACTGATCCGGTCATACCCTCAGAGCTGTGCCGAAGCTGTCCATCCTGCAAACAATTGAGCTTCACTTCAGATTTAGAAAATAACTTCCATGTCTGTCCCAAATGCGGTCACCATTTTCGCATCAATGCCAGACAACGCCTGAATATGATTATTGATCCAGATACCTTTGTGGAGCAACATCATGAGCTGTCCTCATCCAATCGACTGGCATTTCCCGGCTATGATGAAAAGCTGGAGCAGGCCACCCTGTTCAGCCACGAAAATGAAGGCGTCATCATTGGAACTGCCAAAATAAGCGATCATAAGGTTGCACTATTTGTTATGGAAGCCACCTTTATGATGGGTAGTATGGGTCAGGTGGTGGGTGAAAAAATCACCCTGATCTTCGAATATGCCCTTAAGCATCGTCTTCCGGTGATCGGCTATACTGTTTCCGGCGGAGCCCGAATGCAGGAAGGGATGCTGGCGCTAATGCAGATGGCTAAAACTAGCGGTGCCATTAAACGTCACAGTGATGCCGGTTTGTTATACCTTGCGATACTGACCGATCCGACCACCGGCGGTGTCACGGCCAGTTTTGCCATGGAAGGCGATATTATTCTGGCTGAACCCGAAGCATTGATTGCCTTTGCCGGCCCCCGGGTGATTGAACAGACCATTCGTCAGCGTCTGCCAAAAGGCTTCCAGCGGGCCGAGTTTTTACTGGAAAAAGGATTTGTTGATGCGATTGTACCCCGCAGCATCCAAAAAGAAACCATTAAGCGATTATTAACCCTTCATGGTATCCCCAAAGGCGGTGATCAAAATGGAAGCATATAAACGGGTAGCGCTGGCCCGGAAAAAAAGCCGCCCGACGGGACAGGATTTTATTGATAATCTGTTCACCGATTTTATTGAGCTGCATGGCGATCGCTGTTTCGGTGACGATCCGGCAATAATTACCGGGCTGGGCTTGCTACTGGACATGCCAGTTACCGTTATCGCCCAGGAACGCGGTAAAACGACTAAATCCCGGATCAAGCGAAACTTCGGTTCAGCTCATCCCGAAGGCTACCGAAAAGCCCTACGGCAGATGCAACTGGCCGAGAAATTCAATCGCCCAATTGTCTGCCTGATTGATACCTCTGGGGCATTTTGCGGTATCGGTGCTGAAGAACGGGGCCAGGGTCATGCCATTGCCCAAAACCTGATGGAAATGATGGGCCTTAAGGTGCCGATCCTATCGATCATCATTGGCGAAGGCGGTAGCGGCGGTGCTCTAGCCTTGGGGGTGGCCGATGAGGTCTGGATGCTGGAAAATGCCATTTACTCGGTGATCTCTCCCGAAGGCTGCGCCAGTATTCTCTGGAAGGATGCCTCGAAAACCAAAGAAGCCGCCAATTGCCTAAAACTGACCGCCCAGGATTTACTGGAACTTCAGGTCGTCGACAAGATCATTTCTGAAAATCATCGTGATTTTAAAAACGTCTATCGAGAACTTAAAATCGGTTTATACAAGAGCTTTCAAAAAAATCAGGCTCTGGAACCAGATCAATTGACACAAAACCGTTATCAACGGTTTCGCAAATATGGCGCGATTGAAAGCCGATCCGAATAACTTCTATTAGCAACCACCTCAAGCAAGCATAAAAAAAGCAGCTAACGAGCCGTTATGCTGCTTTTTTATATACCGGAGGCCGAAACTTATCCGTTTGAACCATAAAATAAAAATTTAGCTGAAATTCAGGCGATAAAAAAGAACCGTCATATAACGGTTCTTTTTTTATCGCCGTGATGTTTTTAATAATACATCGACTGCATCATCGCTGCAACAATAGCCACTATAATACTAGAAAAGATAATGGCAAGGACAATACCAATACCAATTCCCATAAAGATCAATGTCGCCCAGGCAAAGTGTTTTTTCGTCGTGCTGGTTTTAGAATCAACACTCCAAATAATCAGCATGACGATGTTGACAATTGGTAAGTACAGCAATAGTAGGGTCAGCATCCAGTCACCCAGAGTCATTGGGACTTCGGCGTTTTCAGCAGCAGCCTGAGGTCGGGGTGGCACCTGATATTGTATCGAGGTCTGTGCTGGATCTGCGCTTGTTATGATGGTTTCTGGGACAATGACCGCGTCCTCAACAATACCATCAGCAATGATTTCATCTTCGACAATTTGGTGCGATAAGATTTCTTCATCTGGAGTTTCACCAGGAATCTCTTTTCCGGAAACATCATGAGAACGGTTTTCGTTATCAAAAACGCCGGCCGTGAAATCTTCTGTCTCACCGACATTTTCCTTCAACACGTTACCACAATTACCACAAACTGCATCATCTGGATCGATACTGGCGTTACATTTTGGACAATACTTTGCCATTGCGCTCACATCCTTTTTATTTTATTCTATCATAAAAACAAGATGTTTTCAAAAAATAATTCAGGATACAACTTCAATTTTCTTAATAACCTGATCTTCTCGCGGTTTATCTGAACGATCCCGATCAACAGCAACGATTGCATCCGCTGTTTCGATTCCTGAAATCACCTTGCCAAAAGCCGCATACTGACCATCTAAAAATGGCGCATCATCGACCATGATAAAAAACTGGGAACCGGCAGAATCCGGCATCCCCGAACGAGCCATGGATATTACGCCTTTAACATGTTTCAGATCATTGACCACACCATTGCTAGTGAATTCGCCTTTAATCGTATGACCCGGGCCGCCCATACCGCTGCCCTGGGGACATCCGCCCTGAATCATAAAACCAGGAATGA
Organism: Acetobacterium sp.; assembly: GCA_028692885.1. Lineage (GTDB taxonomy): Bacteria > Bacillota > Clostridia > Eubacteriales > Eubacteriaceae > Acetobacterium. The sequence continues at coordinate 26,554 of JAQUWM010000009.1, forward strand.
CCCGATGAAAGATTAATCCATTATAGAAGCCATCATTGACTAGGGTTACAAAATTTTCTACGGTAATCGGAGCAACTTCTGGATATAATTCCACTTCCATCGTCTGGCCATTTGCCATTTCAATTTTTACAATTGGATTTGCTGTTTCTGACATTATTTCCTCCAAATTTTCTGATAATTTTTACTTCAATGTAGTATACACCAAATGAAACGAAATGAAAAGAGGTTCGCCAGAGTCTTAAGTTTTTTGAGAATGGCACTTTTATACAGCGTAGCGATATTCTCCAGTTTGCTGATCCTGATCATAAAAATCGGCATAACTCAGGCCGAAGACATCTTTGTTTTTACCAGAAATATCGATTTTATTTTTGATCAGGTATTGCCAGAATCCGGTACCACCAATATTTCCCTGAATAATGACCCCTTGGACGACCCCATTTTTCAAGACAACTTTTTGATAGTTATGGCGGTCTTCACATATAAAGATCTCGCAGTTTTCTTCAGGTTCCGGGTTGATGTTTCCGAGTGACAAGGTGGTGAGGCCAAAGAAATTGACGGTATTCTTAAGGGCATAACGATCTTCATATGAACGTTTTTCGCCCAGCATGTTAAGCGCAGCGATCCGCCCCTGTTTCATCGCATTAGGCCAGATCCCGGCAATTCCGGTGACATCGCCAGCGGCATAAATATCGTCAATATTGGTCTGTAAGTCGTCTCCGACCAGAATGGCATGGTTGGTATCAATCCCAGATCCGGTGATAAAACCAAAGGCTGGTCGCACTCCGGCAGCAATGACAATCACATCAGCAGGAACCACTTTCCCGCTGGCCAGATGGATCGTTTTTCCCCGTCCGACTTCATCCACGTCAACCGAAACGACCTTATCATTTAAAATAAACTCCGCTCCGTGTTCTTCAAAGCGCTGCTGGTAGGCCTGAGCCGATTTTTGATCAAGCTGTAAACTCATCACCGCATCGGTCATTTCAATCACGGTTACCTTTAAACCCCGCTCCATCATCGCCACGGCGGCGTCCATGCCAACCAGACCGGCACCAATGACCACGGCATTCTTCGCCGTGTTGCATTCGCTATCGAGCAACTGAGCATCTTTTAAGTCCCGGAATCCATAGACGTTTTTTGACTCCCGGAGGCCCGGAATCGGTGGGATAAAATAGGAAGCCCCAGAGGCAATCAGCAGCTTGTCATAGCTTATATCCTGATTGTCATGGGTTTTTACCGTCTTTTTCTGTGTATCCAGGCCAATCACGGTGGTATTATTAAGCCAGGTAATTCCACTCGTTTCAAAGAAGTCATCAGCAATAAAACTAATCCCTTTGACATCCCGCTCATGACCCAAAAATTTATGGAGCATACAGCGGGAGTGAACACGGTCTTCTTTGGCAATGATTACCACTTCGGTATCTGGTTCTGAGGCTTTGATTGTTTTGGCTGCGCTGATTCCGGCCGCGCTGGCTCCGATAATAACGATTTTCATAAGCTTACCTCTTTCACTTCAATGGCTTTCTTGGGACAGGCTTTGACACAGCTGGGGCCGTCCACTTTATCATCGCAGAAATCACATTTGATGACCTTGGTCCGAGTTCGTTTATCTGGTTTTAAAACCCCATAGGGGCAGTTCATCACACACATATAGCAGGCTGCGCATTTACTTTCGTCATACTGCACATGCCCGGTTAGCGGGTCTTTTTCCAAGGCGCCACTCATACAGGACAGCACACATTCCGGTTCGTCACAGTGACGGCAGAAAATCGGCAGGTATCCCTTTTGGGCATCAAATTTAATAAAGTTTCGGGTTTCCGCATCAGGACTTAGCATATTTACGGTGTAAAAATTACTGCCTTCCTCATGGGCACTGATACAGGCAATGTTGCAGTTTAGGCAGCCATCGCATTTTTCACGATCAATGATGATTCGTTTCATGACTACACCTCCTTAGATGTTTAATTCCTTGCGTTTCTTTTCAATGATCGCATCCAGGGTTTGGGCTGCTGATTGGGCATTGTCATCAATGATCAGTTGTCCGCCGGTCAGGTTTAACATATCCTGAGTGAACACCTGAACAGCTACGGGGCTGCCGGTAACAAACGGCGGCAATCCTAAATGGAGCGGTAGTCCTAACGCTAAACCAAAGGCACCATCGGCCAGAGCTTGTTCTTCCAACCATTGTGGCGCTGATAAAACCAGCGGTAATTGTGGTAAATCGACACCGATGGCTTCAGCCAGTTCGGTAGCGACCAATTCCAGTCGGCCAATAGCCAGACAGGGGCCAAAGTTTAAAACTGGGGGAATCCCCAAGCTTTCACAGACAGCACGCAATTTTGATCCCGCCTGGGATGCTGCTGAAGGTGACATCAAACCAACATTTTCCAATCCCCCGGAAGAACAGCCAGCCGATAAGACCAGAATATCTTTGGCAATCAATTCTTTAACCAAATTAACCGTCAGTACATCATGGCCGCCAGCCGTTAAGCTAGAACATCCGACAACCCCGGCAATCCCCTTGATTTCGCCTTTGACGATGAGATCAATCAGTGGTTTCCAGGTTCCGCCCAGGAATGATTTCAGGGAACCCTCACTAACACCAGTTAAGGTATCGTCGTTGCCATGGTCAGCATCCATATTCAGGGCAACAACGCCCCGTCTGGCCTGATACGCCTCAATCACTGAATCGATAATGTCATTGCTTTGGCTTTCTTTTTCTTCGAAAACAAATGGTTTCATTTCGGCATTCGCTTTTTTGGCAACATCATCCAGGCAGATCTGTTTGATTTTAAGTTCATCACAGATTGGCTCGATCCCCGGCAAAGTACAGTTAAACTCTGATAATACCGCATCAATCGCACCAGTGGCCAGAATCGCTTCGCTGGTAAAATTATTGCCGGCATGACCATTGAAGACCTCTTGATAATGTTCGCCACGCAACTGCAGATCCTGACCAACACAGGTACATCCGACCAGTTTAAACCCTTTGGCACCGACAGCTTTGGCTTTTTCGATGACATCGTCCTGAATTAGCCGATCCTGTAAGTAGGCAAAGATGGAATGTTGATGGCCGGTGATCATGATATTAATATAGTCGGTATCGATAACCCGTAAACCCACAGGTGCCAAACGGATCGATGGTTCCCCCAGCATCACGTCATTTAACAGATTGGTCAGCGTCAAACCATAAAGACCGGTGGAAATCCCCAGTTTTAAGCAATTCAGATACATATCGACGGGATCAGAATTGAGATTGGTGGATGTTTTAACAACCCCGGCAAACACTTCAGATTTTGCGCCCCCCGGCAGGATCCCCAATTCTTTCCAGCGATCGAAGCGGGGTTTATAGGCCATTTTTTCAACCAGTTCCATTTTTACATAGTCAGGCTTATATAAATCGGCTAAAACCATATCAGCAATTTTTTCGGCTCGAACATGTTCATCCGCTTCATCCACTGCAAATATTTCCGCCAGTTTTGCCAATGCCACCTTGCCTTTTAATACCCCTTTGCTGGCTGCTGTTTTCTTGAGCATCAGCGCAGTATTTTCGACGATATGAATATAACATCCGGAACCAGCTGAAACAGCACGCAGGAAGTTTCTGGCCACTATAGTATCAGCGGTGGCACCACAAACCCCTTTTGGTCCATCCGGAGTGATTCGACATGGCCCATTGGAACAGAGACGGCAGCAGATTCCCTGCAATCCGAAACCACATTTGACACTTTGCCCTTCCATCCGGTGATGGGATGTATCGACACTGAGATTGGAAATAAAGGTTTCCAGTTTTTGATCTGCACTTGCACAGGTTTTACAGCTAAAATTTGTATTCATATGATATCCTCCAGTAATATTATATTTGGCATCCACAACCGATTTCAATTTTGTTTTAAAAATAATTGCGTTTATCAATGCCAGCGACTGTTGTTTTTAATCCGTTTTAATTATAAAGTCGAAATAAATATTTGTCAAGAATGATTCACAATAAATATTTATTTTTTTATCTGCAAAATTAAAAGCCTGATACCAGGGTATCAGGCTTATGATTTTCATTCAATTTTTCTCGTTGATTAAGAGTTAGTTTCTTAATTTTGATCAGGCAAAAATAGACACTTCCATACGGTTTAGCGAAATATCTTCCGGTAATTTATTTTTGAAGTAATCGGAGAGTAGAATCTCCAGTTCTGGATCATGGTAATCACAGATCCCATTATTTTCCTTATTGTATATGTGTACATGAAATTGTGTGTTCGCATCAAAACGCATTACTTCCTGATTATCTTTTAATTTTAAAATCAGGCCTTTTTCAGAGAATGTTTCCAGTATATTATAAATCGTCCCTACTGACATTACATAGCCTTGATTTTCAAGGACATCCATCAACATATCGGCACTCGGATGAGATGTCATCTCTGACAATACCTTTAACACACTAATTCGTTGCGGTGTGGCTTTTAAGCCAACACTGCGGATCATATCTGTATACATTTGTATTTTTTTATTTTTCATGATTAAGAATAACTCCTAACTAATAATTTGTTTTTTTAATTATAGTATGGTTATCCCATATTGTCAAACTTCTTTTGAATTTTTTGCTAAAAAAGTGCCCGCTTGCGAATTATCTTAAGCTTACTTATGGTTGTCTTTAGACAACCGCTGTAATTTAGATAAATGCACCATCGGACACTCTACTCATTTTTACAATTTTTTTGATCAATCATCATTTAGTCGTCTCTTGCTGATCACAGCCGCATTGATTTGGGAAGATTTGGCTGATTCTTAAACGCCAAAAATCCGTCTGCTGTGATCTCATCTCCAATCATTTCTTCTGCAAAAAGCTCATCGTCTGCTGTCAGGATTCGGGTTTCAACTGTAGGTGTCATTTCTCGTCCCTGATCCAATAATCCTTTTGACAAACTTTCAACCTCAAAACCCTTTTCTGTTTCATTGCTGAATAATTTGTCACCAATAATTTCGTCAGCGATCATTTCATCGGTCAAAGCTTCATCGTCTGTTTGGAGTCGTTTTGTTTCTTTAGCTGGCGTCATTTCTCTGCCACCATCGAGAAATTCTCGTGAAAAACTTCCGCTTTCCATCATTTCCTCTTTAAGGAATTCATTAGCGATCTTCTCATCAACAACGATTCCCGTTGTTATTACCATGCCACAAAAACTGCATTTTGTATCGTCAATACTCAAAATGTAAGTACATCTAGGACAATACTTTGGCATTTTACTCACTTCCTTCCATTTGTATTTTATCATGAATTTACGATTTTTACAAATAAAAGCACGCTTTGTCGGCCGCGATAAGATAAGATAAAGGTTTTATTAAGCAATGTAAATAGGCCGTTACAGAAGCTTCTATTCTGCAACAACCTGCTTTATAATATCTATAAAAATAGTCTGAATAATTGCAATTCCCCTTTAAACAAATATGGTCGTTGCCGTCTACCAGCCTCCTTAATTCCCGTCAGATCCGCACTCTTAGTACAGAAAATAAAGTGCCTTCTGTATTCTTGGTTTTTCGGATCATGGTGTCCAGATCATCCGCGTTTCTTTTTTTACAAGCTATCCTCTCCGTACAATGCCTTTATGATATTTTTGGCCGGTTTGCTGATGACTTCATAATAAATTTCATTTCCCGTTCGATAGCCTTTAACAATTCCAGCGTTTTTCAGCTTAGATAAATGCTGAGAAACCCCAGATTGGGAAACTTCGAGACACTCTTCCATATAGGAAACGTTGCATCGCCCGTTTGCGATCAGCCCTTTGGTGATGCAGAGGCGTACCGGATGTCCTAATGCTTTTAAAATTTCTGCTGTTATCTCGTGATCTTTTAAATCCATTTCCATGAAATTTTCTCCTTGTGTTAACATAATCACTCAGCCTAATATTATTATATTAGACTTCCCCAATATGCTAAGCGTAAAATTTTTTCTTGTCCTTCAAAATATCTAATACCGTATCAATTACTCTAGTCTTTGTTGGGGAATTGTTTTGTTGTCATTCAACTCTTGTAATTTTCCCTCAGATACTGTATAAAGTGGCTGCTTTTCTGAACAGCCGTGGGGGTTTCCTCCTCTATTTAGTTTCTAATTGCTAATTGATTACACATTACCACATTCTAATTCATTAATCAAGAGAATAGTTTTGTTATTTTTGTTTAACAAAATTGAGTTTTTCAAAATTCAACAAACAAAAAATGCCCAGTTTTAACATCCTGGACATTTTCTCAATAAATTTAATCACCGTTATTTGTCAGTTACCGACGACCGCCTTTTCTTCTGAAAATTTAAAATGTAATCCAGATGATGCCAAGGAGTATAACGATTATTACACCGGTTACAGTATAAACAACCATCGGATTTTTCACGGCAAAACCGGTTTCGGAAGGTTTTTTATGAATATTTCGGCACAAGCTCAGAGAATCATCAGCGCACCGGCGATAATTAATCTGACTTTGTGTCGCTTACATTTTACCCAATAGTTTGTATAATAATTGGTATAGAGTAATTGCTTCATCCTGAGTGATGGGCAGGCATTGCTTGACTTGATCAGGAATCAGACTGGCCGGGCCTTTAAGTGCCTCGCCTGCTGCGGTCAGTTTGATAATCACATTACGCTCATCATTGGAATCGCGCTTTCGTTGAACAAATCCAGCCGATTCCAAACGTTTCAGCAAGGGAGTCAGGGTTCCTGAATCCAGATACAAATAGTCTCCCAGTGTTTTTACGTTGATGGTTTCATGTTCCCATAAAACCATCATCGCGATATATTGGGTATAGGTTAGTCCGATTTCATCCAGATAAGGCTTATAACGTTTAAGCACCTCTTTGGCACTAGCATAAAGAGGAAAGCACAATTGGTTCTCCAATTTCAGTTGTTCATTGTCCAAGTCGACCACTCCTTTGAAAAAATTTATAAATCATTATACCTTACAATTCCATTGCCGGCAATTTTTCAACGGGAAGATTATTCCGCTAATAATTTTTTGATGTCATTTTCGATTTTTTCAGGCACGTCAGTCGGTGCAAAACGTTTGATCACTTCACCCTTTTTATTAATTAAAAATTTAGTAAAATTCCATTTGATGTTGGATCCCAGCATTCCACCCTTTTCTTTCTTAAGGTAGGTAAACAGCGGATCAGCATTGTCGCCATTGACATCAATTTTATGAAAAATCTTAAAAGTGACTCCAAAACGGGTTTCACAGAAATTTTTGATCTCATCATCGGTTCCCGGTGCCTGGTTGGCAAATTGATTACAAGGAAAATCAAGAATTTCAAACCCCTGCTCCCGGTATTGATCGTAAAGATCCTGGAGTCCTTCGTATTGCGGAGTCAAACCACAGCCGGTGGCAGTATTCACAATCAGCAACACCTTACCTTCGTAATCTTTCATGGAAACATCCAGGCCATTGGCATCTTTTACGGTAATATCATATAGACTCATTTTAATTCTCCTTTGCATTATTATATTGTATGCAATTATTATATACCACAATTTAATAACGTCAATATCTTTTTTTTGCAGATTTTAATGACCAAATGATTTAAAAAAGCGCTGATTATATTGTTTTGTCAAATCCTGATCAAATATTTTTGATCCCTTCGGTGACACTGCGAATATTGTGGAGGCTGTTTTTTATTTCTTCAGGCGAACAGACATGAACACTGTGCGGCAGGTAATTAAAAAACTCCCTAAATACAATCACAATTCCTGTTTCATTAATGGTTAGTTTCAGCATGCTCTGGTTGATCTCGTTAATCAGGATAAATTCGACCCGTTCCTCATCAGCCAGATAACGGATGCATAGATTTTTAGCCCCGGTGATCAGTCCATCTCGCAGCACAAAAACATCGGTGCTGCAGACACTACCTTTTTGCAGCAACTGGATCTCCCCGGAGGTGCCATCTTTTTCAGCTGGAACGCTTGTCCGATCAAGGAGACTTTCCAACTGATCAAAAGCGATATACGTCTCCGCAATATTATTTTTTCTGACTTTTTCAAATGATGGCAGCGGGTAATTGGCCCATTTTATCGGTTCTTTTTCCACAAAAGAGGCGCATTTGCTGAGTATCGATTGTGATTTATTTCGGTAGTAATCGAGGATTTCCGGATCTTCATAAATAATGGCACTTTCAAAATCCCGATCGATCGTAATGACCTGTTTGGAGGTGATTAAATAATTGGGGACAATGATACTGATATCATCATATATTTTAGTTCCCGAGTAAAAATAATAGGGTTCATAATCAATATTATCCAGACTTTTTAATAAGAGCACCATTTTTAAAACATCCAGATTATTTCCTAATTTTTTCTTATTGACCAAGGGAATGATGTTTTGAATTTTTCCACCTTGGTTTTGACCACTGATCCGCATAATCAATTCATAAAGAAAGTAGTGCTTAAAATTAATTGACATAATCACATTGGCATTTTCACTCATGCCCATCTCTTCCATAAAACAGCTGCGGATGATCCCCTCAATTTTGACCTGGCCCCGGATAATCTGGGCTTTTTTTAAATTTAATTGGTTTTTTACCAGATATTCTTCGCTTTCAACCCATTTTTTTTCGGTATCGACCTGATTATAGATTTCTCCATAAAGGGAAAAGATATCCTGGCTGTTTTTCAAGACTTCCCGATCATCATATTCGTTCTCAAATAGCGTGTATAACTGTTTTTTTTTATCCTTGGGCAAATTTAGGATGACCATTATTTTTTGAAGATCTTCCAAATTCATCTTGCGTTTACCTGATAGAAAATGCTGAAAGGTTGAACGATCGACACCGATCTCTTTAGCAAGCGAGGCGTTTCTCATGTTCTTTTCTTTAATCAGATCTTTTAGTATATTGCCAATTTCCTGGCTCATTTTATCCCTCCGTCTCTTGTGTGATGGCTTTTTCTCGTTTATGGCTGATAATTAGGTTATCTCGATACCCTAACTGCAGTTTTTACTTTATAATTGTTGTTATACTGTTCACTGCTAGTTGCTATTATTTTAACTGAAAGATGCCAAATAATCAATATCACAAATGGCAAGCGTCGGGATACGTTCGCTAAATCAAAGAAATCTGGATAAATTATCCAGATTTCTAAGCAGATTGATTTTAATGTTTATAATTTTTTTCTTTTTTATTTTTGGGAACTGTTACTGTTATGGACAACGAACTAAATTTCGAACCCATAAACAGTCGGCACAGGATGGTGTGTTAAAATAGCAGTCATACTTGGTGTCTTCAACCAGACTACAACCGCTCCGTAAATCGCAGTCGATACAAGATGGATATTGATTATTATAAACCGTGTTCCAGAAATTCTGGTATGCTTTGCCCTCAATAATCTCTTTCAACGTTTTTTCTTTTATATTCCCAAATGAATGTTTGAGCACTCTTTTTTTATCCCCAAAAACATATTCATCATAAGTATTTGCCAGACGATAGCAGGAGATGACTTCACCCCCAGCATCTATATAGATGTAACCGTTGTCAATAAAATCACAGCGTCGTTCGCTTTTTAATTCCATATCAGGAATTTTTATTTTGATATCACGATAGGTAAAGATTTTCTCCAGATACGCCTTTCCTTCAGGGTTTTCATACCGGGTATAAAAAATATCATCGGTATCTTTTTCGTTAATCGGCAGCAGATGCGACAGCGACAGGCGGTGAAAACCGTAATGACGCATCATCTTCATGATATCAAACAGCGCTTCCGAATTACTTTTTGTCAGGACATAAGCCACCCCAACCTTTGGTGTCGATGAACGTGTCTGTTTATGATAATTCGAAATAATCTCAAATGTTTTGATCAGCTGATCCTTGACGCCTTGGCTGTCTTCATGATATTGGTCGGCTGAAAAATAAATCTCCGTGAATTTTTCACAGATCAATCTGGCATTTTCTTCTGACATGATCCCATTACTGGTCATTAACAGCGGATATTCTTCAAATAGCTTAACAGCTTCTTCAAAATACGGGTAAACCGTTGGTTCGCCAATTCCGCCAAAAAAAACTTCTTCCAGTGATGGAAAATCTTTCACCTGTTCTCTGAGCGATTTTAGTAAATCAAAATCCATATCGCCTTCAACAGTATCCCAGGTATGTCGAAAACACATCTCGCAATCAAGATTACAGCGATTTGTCAGCTCGATATAAATCCGCTTAAGTTCCATACTATCTCTTTTATGTTTCATACTATTCCTCACTTTTTATTAACAACAGCGAACTCCGCTTAAACCCCACCTTACTGGCTAAAAATTCTCTATTTTGCCGATACCTCTCACTTTTTCATTTCATTCTCTTTTTCATTTCATTCTCTTTTTCATTTCATTCTCTTTTTCATTTCATTCTCTTTTTACATGATTAATGCCGTAATATTATGGCAGCTTAATTCACTCTCCTGATAACGCTGAAGTTTGGCTAATTCTGCCATTAAATAGTCTTCCCTTTTTAATTCTGTTTTAAAAATAAGGGATACAAAAGGATGCTCGGTCAAAACCAAGGCGTTTATTTTATAATAAACAAATTTATTCTGACGACGACTTTCCAGAAAACCGGCATCGCTCATTAACCTGAGATGTTTTGATAAATTGGATTGAGAAATACCCAGTAAATATTCCAGTTCACACACGCATAACTCCTGCACATAAAGCAAATTAAGTATTCTTAAACGATTGTTATCCGATAAAATCTTAAGTATCTCGATAACTGTCATTTTTATAATCACCCCTTTCATTCCACTCAATTCGCAAAATGTCTTGAAATAGCTTTATTTCAAGCCTTATTTTTATTCAAGCGTTGACAATGTCATATAACTTATTTTTACATGATATGTTATTCATATGAAAATGTCAACGGTTATTTTTTAACCTGATTTTTTCTTAAATCATTGTAAATCAATTTTTATCAACCCAAATTCTACCTGTTAATTTTATTGACGAATTTATTTTTAACATCTATGATAAAGATAATACTAAGCATATTATTATTTGATTATAGAAGGAGTCTTTTATGGATACTTATTTAGATAACGCCGCGACGTCCTTTCCTAAACCACTGGCTGTGCCAGAAGTGATTTATGATTATATTGTTAATAATGGCGCAACTTCAGGCTGCGGATCCTATGAAAAAGCGATCTTAGCTGATGGGCTTGTCTATCAGACCAGAAAAAAACTGGCAAAACTTTTTAATCATCATGATCCCAAAACGGTGGTATTCACATCTTCTGTTACCGAATCTTTAAATCTTGCGCTTCAGGGCATCTTAAAACCCGGAGATCACGTGGTCACCAGCTCCCTGGAGCACAACGCTGTCTGGCGCTGTCTTAAAACTCTGGAGCGAGATCGTGGGATTAATATTTCGGTGGTACCAGCCACCGCCACAGGCGAAACAGCTGTCAAAGATGTGGCCGCTGCCATTACTCCTGACACAAAAATGATTGTCTTTACCCATGCCTCCAATGTACTGGGTACCATCCAACCGATTGGTGAAATCGGAGCATTAGCCCGAAAGAAAGACATTCTTTTTCTGGTTGACGCTGCCCAGACGGCCGGAGTTGTCCCCATTGACATTCAGGCGCAAAATATCGATTTACTGGCCTTTACCGGACATAAGAGCCTGTTAGGACCGATGGGTACCGGCGGATTGATCGTTAATTGCGCTACCGATATCCACCCGCTCATCTCGGGAGGCACCGGTGGTGACTCGGCCTATGAATACCAGCCCGACTATTATCCCAACCACTTGGAGGCTGGCACCATGAATGTCAGCGGAATTATCGGTTTGGGCGCGGCCCTGGATTTTCTGGAGGCTGAAGGCCTGGATACGATCCGTCATAAGGAAGATAATCTGATGAACTATGCGTTAGAGGCATTGCGAGACGTCTCTGGAATCGAATTATACGGCCCTCAGGATTCTTCCAAAACCGTTGGCGTTATCGCCTTTAACCTCCAAGGTCATGTCCCCGAGGAAATTGCATTTTATCTGGATCAGAAATGTCAGGTGATGATCCGTTCCGGATTACACTGTGCACCCAGTGCACATCGTCTAATCGGTACAGTTAACCGGGGAACTTGTCGGATTGGTATTGGTTATTTCAATGAGAAAACTGATATTGATACCCTGATTAATGGATTAAAATCATACTTAAAGGAGAATAACTAATGTACCTCTCAACAATCAGTCTTATTTATATTAAACCCTGTACTACCGGTGGTGGTCGAATTAAATTTCGGGCCAAGCTTAGCAATCCGGTACCTGAAGTTATGCCTTATCTCAATACGGTGATTAAAACTGGGCTCTATATTCCCTCAGCTCATACCTTCACCTATAAGATCGGCAGTCATATTATTAATATCCATGACCATAATCTTACCTGCACGCAGTTAACCAATGAAGCGGAGTGTTATGAAATGATCGATCAACTTTATCAGCTGATCAATGAGACCTGGGAAAACCGAGCGTCGATTGTGCCCAACGAAGAAACCCGCGAACGCCCCAGCGCTATTCAACTCTATAAATTATTACCTAGGAAAATTGGTTGCAAAATCTGCGGCCAGGGCTCCTGTATGGGCTTTGCTTCTAAACTGATTTTAGGAACCTGTCGGCTAAACCAATGTACCCTCATGAAGGAAGCCGAATATGCGCCCAATTATTTAAGCCTGGAAGCACATTTACAGCTGTTGGGTTATGAAACCGACTAAATTTATAGCTATCCTATGTTGATTTAAATATTTAACGGGGGAGCGATCCGTGATCGCTCCCCCGCATACTGCACAATTGCCAGTTTAATTTGCAAAATTCTTTAATTCAACTTATCTATATCCGTTGATATTTTTTATTTCTGAAAAAGTTTTATGACACTTTGAAATCATAGACAGGAATATTATTGAGAAAGTAACGCAGTACCCGGTTATCCAGTTCGCTCCGCCCCTGATGGCTAAGATAATCAATGGCTTCCATGGCCGATTTCCCTTTTTTATAAATCCGATTGGTGGTCATGGCGTCATAGACATCGGCGACTGCAATGATTTTTGGTAAAAGTCCCACATAATCATCGCTGGCGCAAAGCGGATAACCTTTGGCATCAATCCGCTCATGATGAAAGAGGACCGCCCGTTTGACCTCGAGATTGAATTCACTGAATTCATTGAGCAACGAATAGCCGTAAAGCGGATGCAGCTGAATAATTTCATATTCCTGCTGCGTTAAGGCTCCGGGTTTATTTAAAATCGCCTCGGGAATATAAATCTTACCGATATCATGTAAAAATCCCGCCTGGGTGGCATTGATGATATCCTGATCTGCCAAACCCATCCACATGGCGATAAACATCGAATAAAAGGCCGTGTTGACACTATGGGTAAAGGTGTACTCGTCCATTTTTTTAATCTTGTCCAAGGCTTTAAGAATGAAGGAATTACCTTCGATGCTTTCATACATATGAGCCAGAAACTGGGTCACATGGGTGTACGTGTACTCTTCCTGAAACAGCACGTTGCTCAAGTTATTTTTTAGTTCTACCAACATCTTGCGGTTGAGCTGTTCGGTCATGCTTTCGTTAAGATCACACAAATAACGAGACAGTGAATATCCAGTTTTTTCCCGTTTACTATCATGGTCCATTGTTTGACCATCGGGCTGCCCAAACTGTGTATAATTATTAATGTGATCTTCTAAAACTCCCATTTTTTCATCCCATTTTAGTCTTACTGATCGACTTTGATCACACCCAGTTTATTCATGACTTCAACCAGTTTATCGGTATCAACCGGTTTGGCAGCATAGGCTTCACAGCCTAGATCGAAGGCAGTATTGACGAACTCCGTATCAGCCAACGCCGTGATAATAATGATCTTCACTCTGTTTTCGGGCAAAATTCCCCGTTGCACTTCAAAATCCCGGATCGCTTTAAGCACCTTGACCCCATCCACCTTTGGCATCATAATATCCAGACAGATCAGATCATAGGGGTCTTCTTCTTTAATGGCAATGAGATAGGCATCCAGAGCCTCCATCCCGTCCACAACAATATCACATTGACCATATTGAGCCAAAAACTTCCCCAAAAAACGTCGGCTCACCATGTCATCTTCTACAATTAATATTTTCATTTCATTCCTAACCTTTCTTTTCCTGACTATTTAACCTGGTCAATTATTTTTGTCAATTGTCTTTAATCTAAATTATACCGTTTTTTTATAAACCGAGTAAACATGATTAATCTGATTAACTTTTTTGGCTGCAGCTTCAAAATTACCCCGTCTGATATCCAGCTCGATTTTAAAGGCAACGACCTTTAAGTCTTCAATATCCAAAGCAATCGAAAGTTTCTTGATCTGATTCGCCAGCTTCTCCAAATTTTCCAGTTTTCCGACCGTCATCTGATCGTTTAATTCGTTGATCAACTCAGCCAGCTGCGCTTCCTTTTCGACATCATAAACCTTTCCGACCAGGCAATCTGATGGCTTCTTTTCTTTAATTACAATTTCACCATTGGCGTCGATATGCATTTTAAAATCCCCATATTTTAGGGCTTTTTCTTTGCGGCTGATGCATTTTTCAATTTCTTCCACCAGCTTCTCCACTTTGATCGGTTTGGAGATGTAGCCGTCCATTCCCTGGGATAAAAACTTTTCCCGGTCGCCGTGGAGAGCATAGGCCGTAATAGCTAGAACCGGGGTATCTTTGTTTATCATTCGAATGCACTTAGTGGCTTCGATGCCATCCATTCCCGGCATTTGAATATCCATCAGAATGATGTCGTAGCTGTTTTTTTGAGCCATTTCGACCGCCTCATAGCCGTTACTGGCAAGATCCACCTGATATCCGCATTCGTTGAGCATTCGGGAAATAACCAATTGATTGACCTTATCGTCTTCGGTTAAGAGAATTTTATATCGATGATTAATTTTAAAATAGTCGCACGGTTTTTCCCATTGACGATCTTCTGCTGAACCCAGCTCAAAGGCCAGCTGAAAATAAAAACGACTGCCCTGTCCTTCATTACTTTCGACCCAGATTTTTCCACCCATCAGTTCCACCAATTGTCTGGTTATCGCGAGCCCTAAACCGGTGCCGCCGAATCGCCGGGTAAAGGAACCATCAACCTGGCTGAAGCTTTCAAAAATCTGCTGCCGGTTTTCTTCAGCAATGCCAATGCCGGTATCTTCAACAACAAAAAGCAGTTCAACCTGTTTATTTGTTACGGCCAGGTTTTTAACCTTAATCCAAATTTCACCGTTATCAGTAAATTTGATGGCATTACTGATCAAGTTATTGAGAATCTGATGAATCCGATGAAAATCCGCCATAATATATTGGGGGACAGCAGCCGAAAAAGCATAGTTGAGTTCGATCCCCTTGCCTGCCGCCACTGGCGACTGGGCTTTAATCGTATGTTCCACCAGGGCTTTAATGTTACAGTTTTTCTTTTTAATCTCGAGCTTCCCCGCTTCCATTTTTGAAAAATCGAGGATATCATTGATCACAGTGAGTAAAGCCCTGACACAGGTTTTGATAATTTTGATGTTCTCCTGCTGTTCCTGATTGAGATTCGATAGCCGCATTAAATTAACCATCCCAACAATGCCATTTAAGGGGGTTCTGATTTCATGGCTCATATTGGCCAGAAATTCACTTTTGGCCTGGTTGGCCGTTTCGGCTTCTTCCTTAGCCTGTTTTAGGGCTTCCTCTACTGCTAACCGTTCCGTAATGTCGCGAATAATGTTGATTACCATCTTCTTTTCATTCAGATAACAATAACTACAGATCACCTCAACCGGGAATGTTGTTCCATCTTTTCGTTTGGCCCTTGTCTGCAAGGTAATATAATTTTTATCGCGTAATTCATTGTATTGCTGCCTCATATCTTCTGAAGACTTAATGATTTTAAAAATCGGATCATCAAATTCAAAAAACTCCTCGTAGGAATAGTGAAACATATCTCCAGCGGTCTGATTGACCTCAATCAGGCGACCATTACTACCATCCGCTTTTGTTTCCTGAACAAAGATGGCATCGGACGAACTATGGAAAACCTGACGAAACTTTTCTTCGCTGTCAATGAGGGCATTTTCAGAATTTTTCCGTTCCGAGATATCCCGGATAATGCAGATAATCACCCGCTTATCGATCATTTTTGTGGCTTTAGCACTGACTTCGACGGGAAACTGAGTCCCGTTTTTACGCTTATGGGTGGTTTCAAAAAAGACGCCATCCTTATCGCCATTTTCCATTTCCTCAATCGCAACTGATTTTCCGCCTTCAATCAAATCAAAAACCGAAAGTTTGAGCAGTTCCGCCCGTTTATATCCGTAAAGTTCCACCGCGGCATTATTGGCATCAATTATTTTGCCATTGATTTCAACAAAAAGAATGGTATCCCGTACCTTTTCTGCCAGCATTTTATAACGGATCAGCCCTTCTTCCAGGCTTTTCCGATCAGTAATATCAATCCCAATGCCAACATAGCCACCGTAACTTCCATCCACCTCAAAAGATGGACTGTAGATCCCTTCAATCCATCGGTAATTGCCACTATCATGACGAATCCGATACTCCATACTGAAGGATTTTTTACTGCGGAAGGCCTGGTTTTTCATTTGCAGATAAAACTTCCGATCCTCAGGATGAATCAGATCCAGCCACTTAGCCCCCAGATAATCCTCGCTCTGCTTACCGGTGAACAGCGACCAGCTGTGGTTGAAGTAAACCACGTTCCCTTCCAGATCGGTTTTCCAGATCAGGGTCGGAAAATTTTCAAACATCCGGTAATAATAATCGCGCGATTGTTCAAGGAATATCTCTCTGTTTTTACGCTCGGTAATATCAATAAACGTCACCACTGCATTTCTTTTATTTTCCCGAATCACGGACGTGATACTGACTCTGAACCAGTAATCATTTTCTTCATCATCGACATAGATACTTTTTTTAAATTCTATTTTAATCGGTTCATCTTCGCATTCCAGAACCTTAGAAAAGGCATTTCTGAGTTCGCAGAACTCACAGGATGGGTCAAAGCCGCAGCCCAAATTATTTAAACGGCTACTTTTACACTGAACCGCATCACCAAACTGTTTGCCCATAAAGGCTGCTCTTTTTTGGTTAAAATAGTTCAGCAACGGATCATTGACTTTGGTGACTTTCGCCGTTTCGTCCAACACCACTACCCCAACTGCAAGGGCATTAAACTCCTGAATAAAATTATCTTCCGTATCCACTCGCTTCTCCTTTGACATTTTGTCGCTCCCTTTTTAAGGGTATCCGGTAATTTAAAATTACCATAAGATAGTTTGCTTTAAATAATCATATTCTGATGCCAGATGTTAATATCGCCGCTGGCAACCTCCAGTTCAATGGTCCGACTGACTCTGGCACCCGTTTCTGAATACTGAATACCCAAATTCATATCATTAAGAATCTTTTTTGTAATTTCCAGGTTGTGTTTGCCAACGTTAAAGGTATCATTCTGACGCATCGATTCGGCGCCTCCAAAAATACGGATCACCAATTCATTTTTCAAGCACCCATATTCACTGGAAAACTGCTGAATAAAATAAGGCAATCCCGTCGTAGCATAATAACAATGGCGGTCAATCGCATCCTCCATTCGGGCCGGCCGAGGCAGTGCAATATGGATGATCCCCCCGACTTTCCGGATCGATGAATAGGCCGTTATTCCCAGACATGAGCCCAAGGCAAAGGTCTTAATGGTATCGTTACAATTGTTGGAAATGGCCATTTCGCCGATTCCGATTATTTTTGTCATCGCTTCACCTGTTCCTTTAATGCTGTCAGAATGCAATGATGAATATTCTCCAGTGCCGACTGAACCGACACGGCTCCCATATTGTAGGCGACTTTGTTCATTCCATAGACCACCGAAGATGCCTGATCCTGACCAATGGTGTGACCGCCGTTGCGTCGGATCTCAAGGAGGCCTTTGGCACCATCATTTCCCATTCCGGTCAGCAATACGCCAATCGCCCGATGACCGGCTTCTCGAGCCACCGAATCAAAAAGCATATCCACCGAGGGACAATGACCATTGATTTTCTCACCAACAAATACCTCTATCCGGTACTGATTACCAATTCGTTTAATCCGCATATGACGATCTCCCGGCGCAATATATACCCTTCCCGATTCCAGATAATCACCGGTTTGGGCTTCTTTACAATGCAAGGCGGTCTGCGTATCCAATCGTTCGGCAAACATTTTTGAAAAAACCGGCGGAATATGCTGGACAATCAGGATTCCTGGACAATCTGCCCGTAGATTTTTAAGGATCTGATAAATCGCTTCAGTACCACCGGTTGACGCACCAATGGCAATGAGCCGGTCAGTTGACTGGCTATTGCCTGATAATTGCTGCGTTTGATCATTTTCACCCCTTGGTGATACTGATTTTTTCGCCTGCAGAGCGATTCCCGTTCTGGCGCCCAGCCGGATCTTCAGGGTTAACTCAAGGAGAAAATCCGCAACCGTTTTTGCTGATCTGGGATTAGGTTTTTCTGCAAAATCCAAAGCGCCAGCCTTTCTCGCGGCTGCTTCAATCTGGGCATTATCGCTGATTATCACCACCGGCAGGGGATATTGGGGAAGCAGCCGCTTAATAAATTCGATGCCATTCATTTTAGGCATTTCCTGATCACAAACGATCAGATCCAGATCATAGCTGAGAATTTTATCACGGGCTTCAAAGGCATCACCGGCAGTGGCAACAACCTCGATCTGCGAATCAGCGGATAGCTTTCGAGCCACCATTTCCCGAAAAGACTTGCTGTCATCGACGACGAGAACGCTGATCTGATTTTTCTTTGGCATTTTTTCTCATCCTTTCTGTCCGCTTGAGAAATCATTGTCCCCACTAGTAATGATCTTACGGGAACAACCGGTTAAAATCAATTATCTGACTATCTTAAATGCTTAATCTTGGCTGCGCTGTTTTTACCTGAGCAAATCATTGATACCCCTTTTTTCAGCTTTTCTTTAATATTTTCCAAATTCATTATCGGTCAAGGCAATACGGGTCGGTTTTGACACCGGATTATTAATCGGTTCTCTTCGGACACCGCGATTGTCGCTTACTGATTCTTCGGTTGACCGATAGGCAAAGCGGCTCGATTTTTTTAAAATAAACCGGGCGGCCTGTTCTCTTAATAATTCGGCCTGACTGGATAATTCTTCGCTGGCGGAGGCACTTTCTTCTGAAGTAGCAGAATTCATTTGAACAACTTCAGAGACCTGCATGATACCCTGGTTGATCTGGGAAATGCCAATCGCCTGTTCATTGGAAGCTGAAGCAATATTCCCGACTATGCCTGAGACCTTCGCGACATCATCGACAATTTTATTAAGGGCAGCGGCGGTGGTCGTCGCAATTTTAGTGCCATCGTCGACCTTTTTAATCGATCCTTCAATCATCCGGGTCGTTTCTTTTGCCGCATCGGCTGATCGGGCGGCCAGATTTCTGACTTCTTCGGCGACAACCGCAAAGCCTTTACCGTGCTGCCTGGCTCGAGCTGCTTCCACCGCTGCGTTTAAGGCCAGAATATTGGTTTGGAAGGCAATCTCATCGATGACCTTGATAATTTTAGAAATATTAGCTGAGGATTCATTGATTTCTTCCATCGATTCCAACATCCGTTTCATTTCGTTATTTCCCTGAACGGCGTTTGCTCTGGTGAGTTCCGCCAGTTCATTGGCCTCGCTGGCGTTATCAGCATTAAGACGAGTCTGGGCAGAGATTTCTTCGATCGAAGCAGTCAGTTGTTCAATTGAACTGGCCTGTTCGGTAGCCCCCTGGGATAGCCCCATGCTGGAATCAGCAATCTGTTTGGAACCAGCAGCCACCTGTTCGGCCGCGGAATCAATATTGGTCATAATTTCATTGATATGGTCGGTCATTTTGACAAAGGCCAGCCCCAACTCGCCGACTTCATCCCGACTATCAATTTTGATCGTCACATCCAGATTGCCGTTGGCAATTTCCTCAGCTGAATCAACCATCCGTCGCAGCGGTTTGCTGATCATATTGGCAACCATCAATCCCAGTCCGACTGCCACGGCAATTCCGACAATGATAAAAATGATCATCACGGTACTTTGGGTTGTGAAGTTTGCCGTATTCTGAGCCAGAACCTCTTCCGCCTGGCTGGTATTGTAGGCGATTAAAGCTTTTAAATCCTCATCAACCGTCTGTCTGGTCTGGCTGACTTTGTCAAGTCCAGCCTGAGCCTCGTCATATTTTTGCACTTTTACCAGCTCCAGATTGGCATTACGTAATTCTCGGTAAGCGGTCAGACTATTGGTCAGCGTGGTATACATCGCTTTGTTTTCATCATCCTGGATGGTCGCTTCATACTCTTTTAATAGCGTATTATCACTTTCCACTGCCGCATTAATGGCATCCAGGCGGGTTTGCAGAGTGCCCGAATTACGTTCATAAACTGCCAGTAGCTGATTAGCTCGGATATCTTCCATCGCTGCTTGAATGCTGGCCAGTTTTTGTGATGGCACCAAGTTGTTATAATACATGTTTTCCGACTGGGTGTTGATGGTATTCATGGTATAGATGCCAAATACCCCGACAATTCCAGTTACCGCTGCCAGCAAGATAAAACAGCTGACCAGCTTTTGTTTTATTTTAAGGTTTTTAAAAAATTCCATTTTGTGTTTCCTCCATCAAAGTTTTATTTAGTTCTTGTATACAAATCAGACTTCCTGATTGTGATTTTCCATTTCATCGTCCTCAAGCAGTTTCTGGCAGTCCAGAATGAGCTTAACCGCTGTTCCGACTTTTCCGATTCCTCTGACAAATTGCCGGCTGTCGGTTTCATCCAGATCCGGATGAGCAACAATTTCTTCCTCTGGAATAGCCACTACCTCGGCCACTCCATCGACGATCAACCCCACCGTGATATCCGAAATCTCGACAACGATCACACAGGTTCGTTCATCATATTCCCGATCTGGTTTCCCAAACCGCAGCCGCACATCCACCACCGGAATGATCTGTCCGCGGAGACTCATAATCCCTTTGACGTATTCTGGCAGCTCCGGCACTTCGGTTATTTTCTGAATCCCGATTATTTCAGTGACATAAATAATTTCAAGACCATAGGCTTCATTGTCCAGATTAAACGTTAAATACTTCCCTTCTTCGGTTTCATCATCTTCGGCCAGCTCCAGTTCATCAAATTCATCAAACTCTTCCGCCATCGTTTCGCCTCCTTTACTTAATTTTTAAGCCGTTTCTGAGCAATCAGTCCATTAACATCCAGAATTAGACTGATATTACCATCGCCCAGCAGCGTACATCCAGCCAGACCATCGATTTTTTTCATCCGTTGAATATACTTCGGCAGGGTTTTAACCACTACCTGCTGCTCACCCAATAATTCATCGGCAAAAAGGCAAGTCGTTTTCGTTTCGCCCTCCAGCATTATTAAAATGCCGTCCTCAATCTCGGTTGCTCCGGTTTTAACCTTGTAATGCTCTTTGAGCCGCATAATCGGGTAACATTGACCTCGGATCATAATCATTTCATTTTGATCGGTATCCCGAAATACCTCCTGAGCCTTAGGAATAAAGGATTCTTTGATGGCCATAATTGGAAGGGTATAACAGGTTTCACCAACCCGGATATTCATTCCTTCAATGATAGCGAGCGTCAGGGGAATTTTCAGGGTAATCGTCGTTCCCTGACCTTCGACACTTTCAACTAGAATATTGCCACCCACCGCTTCAATATTCTTAGCTACCACATCCATGCCTACCCCCCGGCCAGAAAACTCAGTCACCGCTTCCTTAGTCGAAAAACCGGGCAAAAAAATTAGGTTAAACACTTCGGTATCAGTCATATTGGCCGCTTCATCACCGACTAGACCGTTTTCCAGGGCTTTTTCGAGAATCCCGTCGCGGCTCAAACCCTTGCCATCATCGCGGATGATGATCACCACCTCACCGCCGGCGTTTTTAGCCTCTAGGGTGATCGTGCCGGCCCGGGGTTTGCCCTGGCGGACCCGGGTCTCAGCCGTTTCGATCCCATGATCGGCCGAGTTTCTGACAATATGCATCAACGGATCACCGATCTGCTCAATAATATTCTTATCCACCTCGGTTTCTTCTCCCAGGATTTCAAGATTGATTTCTTTTTCCAGCTTTTTGCTGATATCCCGGACAATTCGGTTCATTTTAAAAAAGGTGGGTCCCAAAGGCACCATCCGAATCGACATAACCATATCCTGGAGTTCATTGGTGATTTTTTTGAGCTGTCGCGCCGATTTGCTGAAATTATCGAGCACCAGACCCTTAATATCCGGATTTTGGGTGACCATCGCTTCTGATATGACCATCTCACCGACCAGATTCATCAGCTTATCAAGCTTTTCAACGCTGACCGAAATCATGCTCTGACTCTGGCTTCCACTTGATACTGGCGCCTCTTTGTTTGTAACACAAGCTCTCAAGCTTTCTTTTGGTTGGGGGACAATAATTGTATCCTCCGAAAGAAGGCCACAGATCTCTTCCTGAATTTCCATGGTCTTATCTAGCTCGACAATTTCAATCTGATCGATAAATGCCATGGTGTGAAAAAAGGCTTCCAGTTTATCTTTAGATTTTGGGGTGTCAATTTGAAGAATAAAACCATCCCGCTTAATCGTCTCGACACAATCCGGATCATTGATGACGTCCTCCGGGATGCTTTTAAACGAATCGGTGATCTCCTTCAGATTGTGAACCACGGTAAAAGCCCGAATGTTTTCCATCCCACAATCTGCTTCGAATTGTAAAATGACCTGATAGGTTTTCGGTTCGCTAATTTTTGCTGCTTTATTGGAGCTGATATAATATTTTTCGGCTACCGGCTCATTATTAACAGCCTGGGAATTGGTCAGATTATTATTCTCTTTGAGAATCTTCAGGTGTTCTTTAATTTTTTCAATCAGAGTTTCTGGGTTACCATCGGCTTCTGCACCATTTTTTATTTTTTGCAGTTCCATTTTCATAAAGTCAATCCCTTCAAACACCAGATCTGAAAGGGTTGAAACATCGATAAGCTCAGGCTTTTCCTCCCGCATAAAATAAAACATATCTTCGGTGGTATGAGCCACCACCGACATGTTGTTGATGAGCATCATCGCTGCTGAACTTTTGATGGTATGCATGATTCTAAATATTTCATTAATCGTGTCACTGGGATAACTGCCTAAAGCTTCGGTCTTAATCACCGACTGTTCCATTTGCTCCAATTGCTGCGATGTTTCAAAAATAAAAACTTCCTGCATTGGATCATTCATATATTGCTCTGCCAATCGCGTCCCTCCTTATCTTAATTTTCCATAAAACCGTTTAAAATTAATTCGACCATTTCAGCTGTTTTTTCTTTAATTGAAAAATTATACTTGTTCATTCGCCATTTCAGACAGATTTCTTTGCTGCCGCCGGTGAGAATATTTTCAAGTACCACCGGATCAAGCTTTGCACGGATAAGTTTCTGATCCATCGCTGCTTGAATGGTTTTAATCATAAAATCGGATCGTTTATATATAATTGAACTGACTTTTGGGGACAGTTCGGGATCACACATCAGGCTGTCATAAGCTTGGATCACTACCGTTATTTCCGGGTAGTTTTGATAATATTCTGCATAAGCGTTATAAAAATAGCGAATCGCTTCCAGCGGCGAAAAGTTCTTTTGACCACAGGTTTCAATAATGGCATCATCATACTGCGAAAAATGATCCACCACTGCCAGCATAATTTCGCTTTTAGTCTTAAAATGCCGAAATAAGGTTCCTTCTGAAACACCTTCCTGATTGGCAATCAATTTTGTGGATAGATTTTGAAGACCCACGGCATTCAAGGTTTGAATCGTTGAAACAATGATGCTTTCACGCCTTTTGATTAATGATTTTTGCACGGCTCTCCTCCTATAGGAGTGATCACTTACTCCTATGTTTGAATTATACTCTTTTCTTCCTGATTGTCAACTTTTTATGTGAAGTTTTAGAAAACTTTTTTTGCCAACTACTTCGCCCTTTAGTCGTATCCGGCCTTGATCTTTAAATGATTTGTAACGGCCATGGAATTTTTTTTATCTTTTGACAAAAGCCATGTTATAATAGTTTTCATACATTATATAACAGGAGGATCGGATGATTCGAATTCCCAATTTAAAACTACAAATCCAGCAAGCCAAAAATAAAGATGCTGAACAACAGGCCTTGAAGAATGCCATTCTAGCTAAGCTAAAAATTAATCCCAAGGACTTAATCGCCTTTAAGATATTTAAAAAATCCATTGATGCCCGCAAGAAAAACGCCATCGTCTATATCTATACGGTCGATGCCAATCTGAAAAATGAGGAGCCGATCCTGAAAAAATACAACAGGTCTGGTATAATCCCCAGTCCAAATTTATCCTATCAACCAGTAGTACCAGGAAATATGCGACTGGATCGCAGACCGGTGATTATCGGTATGGGCCCTGCCGGTCTTTTTGCCGGTCTGATCCTAGCTCGAAATGGTTATGCCCCCATTATTCTTGAACGAGGTGATCAGGTCGATGTCCGCTCCATCAAGATTGATACCTTCTGGCAAACTGGAGTACTCGATCCGGAGAGCAATGTCCAATTCGGAGAAGGTGGCGCCGGAACCTTTTCAGACGGCAAACTAACCACCCTGATTAATGATCCCCGCTGCCGTAGTATTCTGGAAGCTTTTATTTCCGCCGGAGCACCCGAGGAAATCCTTTATCTGAGCAAACCCCATATCGGAACCGATCTGCTGCGGGAAACGGTTAAGATGCTTCGCCAGGAAATTATTAAAAATGGCGGCGAAGTGCGGTTCCGCTCCCGAGTCACTGATTTTCTGATTGAAAACGACCAGCTCACCGGGTTAATCATCAATGATCACGAAACCCTTGACTGTCGAGTCGCTTTGCTGGGAATCGGCCACAGCGCCCGGGATACCTTTGCGACCTTACATGATCGAGGCATCGCAATGACTCCGAAAGCCTTCTCGATTGGTGTCCGGATCGAGCACCCTCAGAACCTCATTGATGGCTCCCAATACGGATCAGCGGCCGGAACTGCGGGACTCGGAGCCGCTGACTATAAGCTTTCCTATCATTCCCCCAACGGGCGCTCGGCCTACACCTTCTGTATGTGTCCCGGGGGTTATGTGGTGGCCGCTGCATCTGAAGCGAATGCTGTTGTCACCAATGGCATGAGTGAACACCGACGTGATGGTGAAAATGCCAATGCCGCCCTGCTAGTTGGAGTCCAGCCCGAAGATTTCGGCGACAAGCATCCCCTGGCCGGGGTGGCCTTTCAGCGTAAGTGGGAAGGCCTGGCCTTCACCCTGGGGGGACGAAACTACTGTGCCCCAGCCCAGCTGGTAGGCGATTTTCTGGCCGATCGACCCAGCACCGACTGGGGTTGCGTTAAACCAACCTATACCCCAGGTCTTAGCTTCGCCCAGCTAAAAGACTGCCTGCCAGATTATGTGGTCGCCACCATGAAAGAAGCCCTGCTTCATTTTGATCAAAAGATCAAGGGCTTTGCCATGGCTGACAGTATTATGACCGGGGTTGAAACCCGCAGCTCCTCGCCGGTTCGGATTAATCGCAATGATGACCACATCGCCAATATTTCCGGACTATACCCGATGGGTGAAGGTGCCGGGTACGCCGGAGGGATTATGTCTTCAGCGGTGGACGGAGTTAAAACCGCCGAAAAAATCATCCAGCGATATGCCCGGTTCAGCCCAGTCGATTAATCCCCGGATCATTAATCTTTATCTTTGATCTAAAAAGCTCCTGAAGATTTTTCTCCAGGAGCTCTTTTTTAACAAATTACATTTTTAATAATTATTCCGCCAATCTCAACTACATCATCAAACCGCTTTGATGATTTCTGCGATTAGACTGTCAATCTCGGCTTCTCTTTTTTTATTCTTCCAGCTGACAATAAAAGATTTTTCGACGGTGCCACCTTTTACAGCCACCGCTGACTTGATCTGCTTATTTGCCTTGGTTCCTCCGGTAAATTTTGATGCCAGCTGCTTGGTAACAAAACTAAAGACTCGTTTTCCCTGAAGGGACGCAACTTGTTCAAGATACTCTTTCATCACCACCGCCAGTGAAAAGGCCCAAACCGGACTGGCAAAAATCACCACATCGTAGCGCGATACATCCGGCTTATTGGTAAATACAACCGGTGGTTTAACCCCAGGATCATCATTTTCCGGAACGATCCGCTGGATTTCAACATCCAAACCCTTTTCCGCCAAGGCAACCCGCAGTCTTTCGGCGACAGAAAACGTATTGTTGGTTTTGGAAAATACAATAATACCAATCTTCATTTCACTTTCTCCATTTTCTTTAAAATGTGACCATGTTTAGAATACAAATAAAGCCAAGCACTTTTAGTCATTAATTATTATCTTATTGACACTAAGGTACCGCATTTTATCATTTTTTTCAAGTCTTTTCTTTCGTTCGGGTCAACACTTTCTTCATTCATCCCCCAAAATTCGGAATAATAACAAAAAACAGCCTGAAACTATTTTAGCATTCAGGCTGTTTGCTTTGATTCGCTTATTTTCATTGATTAAAATAAATATCTCCGTTGGCATCGACCGAGAAAATTTCAAAGTCAGTATAAAGGGAATTGCCAAAAATATCATCAATCTGGAACGAATAATAGTAGTCGCCCACTGCCAGAGGTTCTTCGTAAATCACCGGGTCATTATTGAAAGTGTATGCTTCACCTTCGTAAATGCCCTCCTCATCTGTTTTCATACTATATGAATAATACATCGGTGTGATCAGATCACCCTTTTTGAGCTTCTTGATCTCTTTGGCTGACTGACCGGTAACCTCATCAATGCCATCCCAAGCTCCAATAATGGTGATGGTATAATTCCCGTCGCTGGCAAAGTCAATTCTTATTCGCAAATTGGTTTCCACCCCATTAAGCATCACCGGTGAGGTATAAATATTATAGTTATCGCCCTGTTCAACAATGTAGGTAGCCAAGGGCTGTCCATCAGGCAACGAGACCCAATAGCCGCTGAAGTTATCTTCAAACTTTCCAGTATTCCAATCGGCGGTGATATTATCGTCCAGTCCCAGTTCAATCAGAGTTTCTTCATCCCCGGCGTCCACAAACACGTCACAGTAAACCGCATCAACATAGTCCAGGGTGTCGGCTGAAATAGTAAAACCGTACATGCCATCGGCATTGATGGCTGGAGCTGCTGAAAATGAAACAGCTGTTTCATCTTCACTGAAGTTGTACACTTCGACAGATTCCTGATCCAGTTCCGACCAGTAATCGGATCCGGCTGCCTCGTCATAGCTCCCACTCCAGTAAAGGGAATTTTCGCCAAACCAATCGGTATCACTGTAGCTTCCAAAATCGCCATTGGTATCACTACCATAAGCCATTTTGTCAACAAATGACATATAATAAGGAGTGACACAAATATCCTTGAAAATTGACAATTCCTCAGAACCCTGAATGGCCAACGGATAATAGATCGCCAAGCCATGGGAATCGGCCTTGTCACTACCGTTTTTCATATAAACAACACAGTCCTGAAGAGCCGCCAGAGCCTGATCCGTACCCGTCACCTGACCGCTGACGTTTTTCAGTACCGAACCCAGATCGACCATATTGGTATAGCCTTCGGACTTGTTGTTGCCACCAAAATTTTGTGCCGATGTGATTCCCTTGACCATTGTTGACAAAAGATTGGTTTTAGTTGTGGCATTGTACATCTCCCGGGACACATCATTAAAGGCATAAACCAGCTCATCAATTTTGGAAAGGTCGATGCAGGACAGGGTCGCTTCATTGTGACTGTCGATGGCAACACAGGCTTCATAAAAAGAATCCACGATCACTTTGCCCAGTTCGGCACCGCCAGCAACCGGATTGGTTACAATAAAGTTACCCATAGCGGTATAATCCCAGCCATAACCAGGTTCCAGTTCTTCGGAGGCCACCATATAACGGGCGTGGGGCGCCAGTATATTCCCGGTTTCTAAAGTTCCCATCAGACAGGCATCAAACCCGATAAATTCAAAGGCATCGGTCATCTTAGGATAAACTGAAGTCAGGGCATTTTCAATTTCCAGCAGCGACAGGCTGTCGCTTTCATTCTGCTCATCAAAACAAACCCCAGTGATGCTACCACCACCGTGATTCCAGAAAACCAGCCCCATTTTTTCAGCGGGATAGGTGGACACTCCCCAATCCAGAAATTCTGCCAGGGTTTGGGCGCTGCCCATATTGGCACCGTCGGCTGCTTCGATCTCTTCCATATTCTGATTTTCAATCACAAAACGCTGAGTCAAGGTATCATCAACCAGATCATTATCCCAGGCATTTGCGCCCCCGGTCTGAACCACAAATTTTACCTTGTCTGACTGGGCACCATCGATCATCTCCTGGAGATCCATGGTGGCCAAACCACCGTCACTTTCCAGATCTGAACCACACATATAAACAAAAATGGTCCAGGTTCCAGATTCGCCCATTTTTTTTGTTTCGGATCGGGTCAGCCGTTGAATTTCCAGATCCCCCCCAGAACTCACCTGCATATCGGTGCTCCGCTTAAACGATGTATCCAGTCCGCTGTTTTTGTGGATACTTGGACCGCCACCAACATCATCTGAACAAGCTGCCAAAGACAGCACCAGCGCAAATAAAATCAAAAATGCCAGCAATCTTTTTTTCATTTCTAACCTCCCGAATAACGTTTTTATTGTGTACTGGGATGACCCGTTCCTGATTCACGAAAAACCTTCGGCTGACATTAGATGTCTTCCGAAGGTTTTCCAGATTGAATTCTAGGCACAACATTGATGTATATTATACCCATATATGATCGATTAGCAAAGTAAATTCGATGATAAAAAAAGAGGTTATTTCCTAAATAATCCAAAGCTACTATTTTATGTAAGACCGACGAGTTTCCCCCCAATCGGCAACCAGAGCGTACAGAGTACAATAAAGACCAGTTGCAGCCAAACAGTTGCCTTTGGCATATCCGTCATCTTGTAATATCCAGCCGTATAGGTTATCAGCGGAATGGTATCAATCGGGAACAGATAACAATTGCCGGCACATAATCCCAGGGTGATAATCAGCAAGGCCGGATTAATGCCAGTGGTCGCTGCCAGGCTGACAATGACCGGCGTCAGCACCCCAATCAAAGCCGGAGCCACCGGAACAACCAGCATAATGACAAAACTCATTGCTGCTACAAATAACACCCCTTCCATTGTTGAAATCGAAAGACTTGTCGGCAGCACATGAGTTACAAACCATTCGCTGACACCATTGGCCACAATCGTATTGGCTATACACAGAACCGTTCCAATCAGAATAAAAGAAGTCCAGCTGACTGCTTTCATATAGCGGTCCCAGGTCAAAACCTTGATCCCGGGCATAAAGAACAACGAACAGCCCACCAAAGCAACGACGGTTACTTCAATTCCTGACACAAATGAGCTGAGGATCCAGAAAAACAGCATTCCCGAAGCAATGGTAATAACCTTCCATTCAGTTTTTGAAATTTTTTCTTTAACTGCAATCGTTTTTAAATATCCCTGTATTTCTGACTGATCAATTTCAGCCGGCGGATATATTTTCATCAGGACAAACCAGGACAATGGCAGCATCAAGACAACAATTGGAATGGCACAAACCATCCATTGAATAAAGGTAATCTGGATACCCGCGATATTCTGCAATAAACCGATGGTTAGAATATTGATCCCACTGCCCGCCGGAGTCATCACGCCGCCAATCATAATCGCAACCGGAATACCAATCATCAGAGGTCTGGCTGTTTTCTGACGATCCACTTCATTTTTAAAGAGTTTCAGAAAGCTGGCCCCAATTCCCATAAAAACAACCACCGTTGGCACATCCGTCACAATCGAAGAAACCAGCCCTCCGGTAACCATAATTGCCAGAATACAAGTCTTAACATCTTTTCCAAACTTTTCGAGAAGAACATGCAAAACCCGCTGCACAATTGGCGTGGATGTCACTGCTTCGGCCAAACCGAACGAAGCCAGGACAAAAAACAACATGGTATTGCTAAACCCAACCAACCCGGTTCCCAGATTTTTAGTTACTCCCAGAATCGGCATTAAAGCCAGACTCAGAAAGCAGATAACCCCAACCGGCAGTGCTTCTGTAATCAGCATGATCAAAAAGAAAATTAACAGACCAATGGTAATAAAACCAATATCCGTCAAACCTTCTGGAATTGGCAGCAGGAAAACGGCAATCAGCACTCCAACACTTATGATCATTCCAAACAATTGTTTTTTGTTCATAATCCACCTCAAGTTTTTTAATCATCACGATAAAACGAACAGGAAGTCGATTCAGTTTCGAATAGACTTCCTCTTCTTTAAACTTAAACCCTAATCCAACCTGAAGTCAAATTCAGCTTCAATCTGCGTTTTTCCTGAATCAAAACACTTTCTTTGACATCTTATCGATTTCTTTATTGATGGTTTTAAGCTTGTTTTCGTTCAGCAACTTCTTTACTCATTTCTGCCATTTTTTCAGGCGTCAATGAATACAAGCCAAACATTAATACCAGTCCAATAACCATAAAGATTGCTGGATAGAGAGCAAAACCATTCTTAATGGCCTGTACCAGTTCAGGTGTTACGGCCATATCAGCTACATAACCAACCGAACCTAATACTGCTGCAATAATGACCGAACGGATAAAGATTGATATTTTGATTGGGAAGCTGATCAGTGACATAATAAAACCACGGGCATTTTTCCCAGTTTTCCATTCGCCATAATCAACAGTTGCAGAGTACATCGCAACACCCAGTGAATCAGGTAAGCCGTAACCAATATAGGCAACAAACATGATGATCTTGAACGCAGTTGCCTCAAGTGGCATAAACCATACCAGTAGTAATCCAACAACCAAAAGACTAAGAGCGATCATATAGGTTGTTTTTTCACCCAGGCGTTTAGCAACTGGTGCGGCAATCATCGCAGCAAAGAAACTTGAAATCGTTAATCCGGTCATGAATAAAGCTAATCCCGGCAAATCGTTGATGACATATTTAAAGTAGTAGAATGCCATTCCAAAAATTACAAATCGGCCTAGATATCGACCCAGTTCTACTAACATTAACCCCAGCAGAGGTGGATTAACAACAATTTGTTTGAGCATTTCGGCAACTGACATCTTTTCGGCTGGTTTTCCAGCTTTTACTTCAGTGCCGTTTTGGGCATAATCTTTGGTAATAACATAATAAATGATGTTACAAGTAATCATGATCACGCCAGTGATCGCCGCCATATAAGTATAGCCTAAAACTGGGTTACCAACACCAGTACCAATGGCAGTGATCGCTTTTACCCCAAAGTAAGAAAACGCTAGGGCGCCGGCAGCATTGAACATCCCCCGGTTGCTGGCCATGGAGATTCGCTCTTCACGAATTGTGGTCAGAGAATTGTTCATGGAAATATGGGCAGCATAGAAGGTATTCCAGACCAGATGACTGATGGCGAATCCTAAAAAGATGATAATGGCATTAATCTCTGATGTGCCGCCGATTTGTGAAAACTGCAAAATATAAAAGAGTGCGGCAATCGGTGGTCCGACCAGCAACCATGAACGGTATTTACCCCACTTCATGTTACTTTTTTCTAAGATGACCCCCGCGGTTGGAACCGCTACAATGTCAACAATACTGGTTATCAGTAAAATGGTGCTTACTAAAGCCAATGGTATTTTTGCAAAATCAGTAAGGAATGCTGCGAAAAACATAACTTCAATATTGACCATGGTCTGAAACCCGAACGACGGCAATCCATAAAGATTAATGGCCGACTTTTTTAATGGTTTGTTCATAATTTTTTCTCCTTTTTAGTTTAAACTTAAATAACAATTCCTTCTCCAAGACTGTTTGTCTATTATACATGAACAGTCAATTCTCATATTCCAACAATTCAACTCCCAAATAATTTATCCAATCGTCCCTTCTCCCGGGGTTTATTTTGCACCATGCTTTCAATTTATGATGCAATCTTTTCATTACTCCTTTCTTGATTATTCAGACTTCAATGGAGAGGCACTAAAGATCTTTATTAATTTCTCTTCATTCCGCATAAATCGTAAATAAAATTGTAATTACTATTGTATTTTCAACATCATTGTACTCGTATTCAGTAAGACTGTCAATGTTTTTTTAGTAAATTTTATCTGTAAATTTGTTTTTTGTCTTTTGTACTCGTTTACTTTTGTAATGATCTAAGTGATTTATACTTTTTTTGATATCTGCAGCATTTTAAATGATACTGTTCGATTATCAATCAATCACCATTTTATTACTTATTTACAAAATATTGCTTCTCAATTTTCCCAGGTCGATCAAAAATTTCACAGCTTTTATCATTAACAATTCTGATACGATGCTCGATTCCGGAACCTGATTTGCTCTGGTTCTGACCATTTGTTTAGCCAATTGCTGCCACAACACCTACCGATTCGCCGAGATTATAAGTCTGGCGGCAAATCTGCTATACTTTCTCAGCCTTTTAGCATAAAATTGAAACTATGCAAAGTACCAATCAAAGAGATCACAGGTGAAACAATGACCAATCAACCCGAAATAAAACTATCCGTTCGCAATCTGGTGGAGTTTATGCTCCGTTCCGGAAATATCGACTCCCAATTCATCAGCAACGCCAGCGCTCTGGAAGGAACCCGGGCCCACCAAAAGGTTCAGAAGGACAATCAAGACAAGGGCTATACCCCCGAGGTATCGCTAAAATACAGCCTCACCTATGAAGGCTTCAAATTCCGGATCGAAGGCCGGGCCGACGGCATCATCGCCAGCGCTACCGGGATTATTGTCGACGAGATCAAGTCCACCAACCGGCCCCTGGAATCCATCGACGAAGACTATAATGAAACCCATTGGGCCCAGGCCAAATGCTACGCCTTTATTTACGCCGTCCAGAATGAGCTACCGGAAATCAGTGTTCAGCTGACCTATTTTCAGCTGGACAGCGATGAGATCAAGCAGTTTCTAAAAGTCTTTAACCAAACCGAACTGACCACTTTCTTTTACGAGCTGATCGATCAGTACCTGGTCTGGGCCCGTCTAACCAGCGACTGGGTGGCGAAGCGAAATGCTGCCATCCGGGCCCTGGATTTTCCCTTTGCGAGCTATCGCCGGGGCCAGCGGGAACTGGCGGTGGCGGTTTATAAAACCATTGCCGAACAGCAAAAGCTGTTTGTTCAGGCCCCCACCGGCATCGGGAAAACGATGTCGACGCTGTTTCCCGCCATCAAATCAATGGCTGAAGGGCATACGGGTAAAATTTTTTATCTGACCGCCAAAACCATTGTCCGGGAGGTAGCCGAGGAAGCCTTTGCCAAAATGGCGGATCAGGGGCTGGCTTTTAAAAGCGTCACCCTCACCGCCAAGGATAAAGTCTGTTTTCAGGCCGAAACCATCTGCGATCCCGATCACTGCCAGTACGCCCGGGGTCATTTCGATCGCGTCAACGGCGCTATTCTTGATCTGCTGGAGCAGGAAAACCGCCTGACCCGGCCGCTCATTGAAGACTATGCCCACAAGCATCAGGTCTGCCCCTTTGAATTTTCCCTCGATTTAACGCTCTGGTGTGACTGTGTGATCTGTGATTACAACTATGTCTTTGATCCCCGGGTTTATCTCAAGCGCTTTTTTACCGATAACGGCGGCGACTACACTTTTCTGATTGACGAGGCCCATAATCTGGTGGACCGGGCCCGCTCGATGTTTTCGGCGGAGCTTTATAAAAAACCATTCCTGGAGCTGAAACGTGTGTTTAAGGATCTCGATCCCGGTATCGCCAAGTCGCTGGAGAAACTTAATACCCATATGATCGAGCTACGGAAACTGGCTGAGACCGACCAACATTATCTCCAGAAAGAGCTCCCTGGTGATTTCTTACCCCTACTGCTGAAGTTTATTCATCATGCCGAAGCCTGGCTGGTTAAAAATGAGGGCAACGACTCCCACGAACAGCTGCTGGAACTGTATTTCAACGCCCTGACCTTTATGCGTACCGCCGAGTTTTACGATGACCGCTTTCTGACCTATGTGGAAAACGGCAACGGTGATACCAAAATAAAGCTCTTTTGTCTGGACCCCTCCCACCTGCTGAACGAAGCCATCAAGCGGGGTCGGGCGGCGATCTTTTTTTCCGCCACGCTGTCGCCGCTGGACTATTTTGCGGAAATTCTGGGCGGGGACCCCGACAGCTATAAGATCAGCCTGCCCTCGCCCTTTGATGTCAAAAACCGGGAACTGCTGATCGCCGATACCATCTCGACCACCTTCCGGAACCGCGAAAAAACCTACCCCGTCATTGCCGACCGGATCAAAACTGTGGTGGAGCAACACCCGGGCAACTATCTGGTTTATTTTCCCTCTTATAAATATATGAACGCTGTATTTGATATTTTTACCAAAACCTACCCGGAGGTCGCCACCATCCGGCAATCAACCGAAATGAACGAGATCGACCGAGAGCTGTTCCTCCATCAATTCCGACCGAAACCCAACGAAACCCGGGCTGGCCTGCTGGGCTTCGGGCTGCTGGGCGGGATCTTTTCCGAAGGCGTGGACTTAAAGCACGAGGGCCTGATAGGCGCCATTATTATCGGGGTGGGTCTGCCCCAGATCTGTTTTGAGCGCGATATTATCCGCGATTATTTTAATGAAAAGAACCACGCCGGCTATGAATATTCCTATCTCTATCCCGGTATGAACAAAGTGCTCCAGGCCGCTGGACGGGTGATCCGAACCGAAACCGACCGCGGCGTAATCGTCCTGATCGATGAGCGCTTCAGCAGCCCCAGCTATCGCCAGCTGTTTCCCCGGGAGTGGTTTCCCCATCGCCGGATTCGAAATGAGGCTGAGCTGAAAAAAGCCTTGCAGGATTTCTGGGCGATGGCTGAATCGCAAACTTGACGTAAAAAAACATCTGCTGTCGCACTACGACAGCAGATGTCTGATAGACCATGATGGGATAATATAAAAAATAGGACCAGCGCATTTACTGGTCCTGGGGGAGGGGTTAGCTGTAGGTGGCATAATACTCAGCTTCGGCCTGCTGGGCTTTCTGGTTGCCGACGCCACAGCGGGGGTTAAGCAATGAACAGTTTTTACCGCAGCCGCCGCAGCGCAATTGGGCTAAAAATTCGCTGAGGCTGGGAACATCGGGTTCGGGTTCGTTAATCACCGGTTCCGTGACGGCCGGGGTTGCTTCGACTA
>JAQUWM010000187.1 GCA_028692885.1 Acetobacterium sp.
ACTGTCGTAACTGGAATCGAAATGTTCCGTAAATTACTGGACGAAGGTCGTTCAGGCGACAACGTTGGGGCATTATTACGTGGTGTTGACCGTACTCAAATCGAACGTGGTCAGGTACTGGCTAAGCCAGGCTCCATCAAACCACATACCCACTACATGTCAGAAGTATATGTCTTAACCAAAGAAGAAGGTGGACGTCATACCCCATTCTTTGATGGTTACCGACCACAGTTCTACTTCAGAACAACTGATGTAACTGGTATCATCAAATTACCAGAAGGCGTTGAAATGGTGATGCCTGGCGATAACGTGCAAATGGAAATCACTCTGATCACCCCAATCGCGATCGAAGAAGGTTTACGTTTCGCGATCCGTGAAGGTGGACGTACGGTTGGTTCTGGTGTTGTTGCGAAAATGTTGGCGGATGCTTAAGAAATTTTTAGAATAATAATTTTCTAAAGTAATGCTTTAAGATATTAATTAAAGATAAAAATTGAACCGTCTCATATTATGGGGCGGTTTTTTGTTTGCCGGTGTATTGTTAAATCTTGAGGATAGTGGTAAAATAAAATCTTAACAGAAAGCAACGATTGGATATGGATAAGTTGAAAATTGCTGGCAGCAATTGGAAAGAAGTGAGAAATGATTAGACTCTTAGTTGACAGTATGTGCGATCTGCCAAAAGATTTTGTGAATCATCCCAGCCTGGATATGGTTTCGTTGAATGTTATTATTGAAGGTGTGGTCTATCGGGATAAGCGCGAAATTGATCTGGATGGCATGAATAAATTTATGGAGCGAGGCATTGTTCCAACCACATCCCAAGTGAATCCGGGAGACTTCATGGAGTATTTTGAAGATTGCGCAAAAAAAAATATCGAATGCCTTTATCTGGCATTTACGTCAAAACTATCGGGGAGCTATGAAACCGCTTGTCTGATTCTAAAAGATGTGATGGAAAAATATCCTGATTTTAAATGTCAGATCGTCGACAGTCTCCATAGTGGTGGAAGTATTGGTTTGATTGCAGTGGAGTTGTTAAAACTGATCGATCAGGGAAAAGATCTCAATTATCTGGCCGCTGCAGCAGTCAAATTTATTCCCCATGCTCATTTCTATTTCAGTATTGAAGATCTCAACTGGCTCTATATGGGTGGTCGGGTATCGAAGGGTACGGCAGTTGTTGGTGGATTCCTGAAGATTCATCCGATTGTGTCGGTTGAAGAAGGGGAATTAAAAATTATTGGCAAGTCCCGAGGAAATAAAAAAGCACAACAGGCAGTGATTGAAAAAACCGCTGCGAATATTACCAATTACCTTGATCAAAATGTTGGTATTGCGTATACTGGTTCCATGAAACCGGTGGAAGAATATGAAAATGCCTTGCGACTGATGGGTGCGAAAAAAATCGAGCCGGTGCCAATTGGTTGTGTTTTAGCAGCTCATTTGGGTCTTCAGGGAACGGGGATTTACTTTCTTGATACCTCGCCAGAAGAAATACTGAAGTGATAAAAAACTAAATCAGAAAAATGATTGTAAAATATAAAAAAAACGCTTGCCAAAGCGTTTTTTTTCTTGTATAATGTGAAAGGTTGACACTCAAGCGATGAAGTGAGAGGTTGCTGTCGCCTTAGGCAGGTTTTTCTCATGGAGTATGTCACGATCTTTGAATCGGACGACAACCACTTTAAATCATGTGTTTTCGGCAAAATGACACGTCATTTTGCTAAAAAAATAATGATGAAACACCCGGATGGGTTGACGAGTGGTTGGAGTACCTAAATGACGAGTAAAAATTGATAAGGAGGTAAAATTTAGGTATGGCAAAACAAAAGATTAGAATCAGATTAAAAGCGTTTGATCACAAGTTACTCGATCAATCCGCTGAACGAATTGTTGAAACAGCAAAGAGAACAGGTGCGAGCGTATCTGGTCCAGTGCCACTGCCCACAGACAAAGAAATCATTACGATTCTTCGAGCAGTGCACAAGTACAAGGATTCCAGAGAGCAATTTGAAATGCGCACCCACAAACGGTTAATTGATATTTTAAACCCAACCCCAAAAACCGTAGACGCATTAATGCGATTGAACTTACCAGCAGGCGTTGATATAGAAATCAAACTATAGACCCCATTGGTATTATGATTGCACAGCAATCCAATGATATTTAGGAGGAAATAATGAAAAAAGCAATTATCGGACGAAAAATTGGAATGACCCAGATTTTCACAGACAACGGAACGGTTATTCCAGTTACCGTGGTTGAAGCAGGACCTTGCGTTGTGCTTCAAAAGAAAACCATCGAAACGGATGGATATGAAGCACTGCAATTGGCTTTTGGTGAAGTTAAAGAACGTCGTATGACAAAACCACTAAAAGGTCATTATGACAAAAACAGTGTCGAGTATAAAAAAGTAATCCGGGAATTCAAACTTGATAATTATGCAAGTTATGAAACCGGTCAATTAATTCAGGCTGATGTGTTTGAAGCTGGTGAACGCGTTGATATTTCAGGAACATCAAAGGGTAAGGGCTTCCAGGGGGTTATTAAACGACATAACCAATCCCGAGGACCAATGGCTCATGGTTCCAAATATCACCGTCGACCAGGTTCCATGGGAGCATCTTCTTCACCTTCGAGAGTATTCAAGGGCAAGAAACTTCCTGGCCAAATGGGAAACAAAAATGTAACTGCAGTTAATTTGGAAGTTGTTAAAGTCGATGCTGAAAATAATGTACTCTTAATCAAGGGCGCAGTACCAGGCATTAGAGGAGCACTTGTTACAATTAAAAGCAGTGTTAAAGCATAAAAAAATCAAGCCTGAAAGGAGGAAATCAAATGCCTAAAATTGACGTTTTAGATGTAAAAGGAAATGTTGTTGGTGATATCGAATTAAGCGAAGGAATCTTCGGAATCGAACCCAATGAACACGTAGTACATGAAGTAGTGGTCGCACTACTTGCAAATAGACGACAGGGAACACGTTCCGCCTTGACTCGATCAGAAGTCCGTGGCGGTGGTCGTACACCCTGGAGACAAAA
>JAQUWM010000188.1 GCA_028692885.1 Acetobacterium sp.
TAAAACCAAGCTTGAGATCCTCGATGAAGAATTCCAGGTCAGATACGACCATAATCCGATTCATCATATGGAATACCGCTTAAAGGCACCCCAGAGTATCGCTGAAAAAATGCAGAAAAAAGGTCTCGAGATCACTGCTGAAAACATCCGCAAAAACTTGACTGATATTGCCGGGGTTCGGGTAATCTGTAACTATTTGAATGATATCAACCATATTGCCAATTTGTTAGTCCGCCAGGATGATCTTACTCTGGTTCGCAAAAACGACTATATCAACGAGCCTAAGAAAAACGGCTATCGCAGCCTCCACCTGATTGTCCTGGTGCCCATTTTCCTGGCTGAGCGAACCGAATCCGTTCCGGTTGAAATCCAAATCCGTACCATCGCCATGGATTTCTGGGCCAGTCTTGAGCATCAACTCAAATACAAAGGACACAACGACATGTCCGAGGGTCTCCGCGAGCGGCTGAAATACTGTGCCGAATCGATTACCCGACTTGACGAAGAAATGCAGATGATTTATGAGGAAATCACTGCTGAAGACTGCGATCAAAACTAGAAAAAACAGAGCAATTGCTTCAGCTTTTTTTATTTTATCCGCAAATTTTGTTGACACCTCGATTTTTATATGGTATCTTATTTATAATCATTATTGTTTATTGATAATTTTTATACTATCATTTGATTTTAAAAGTTTGGAATCTTCCTTTTTCCTGATCTTTATGAATCAAACTACCAAATTAAATAATTGATATGGAGGAAAAAAAATGTCAGAATCGAAAACATTGAATAATCTTATGGAGGCGTTTGCAGGAGAATCCGAAGCAAACAGAAAGTACACCGCTTACGCAAAGAAAGCTGAAGCAGACGGAAAAATGAACGCTGCTAAATTATTTAAAGCTGCCTCAGACGCAGAAACTCTGCATGCCCTGAAACATTTTGAAGTTGCCGGAAAGATTCATTCGACCGTTGAAAATCTTAAAGATGCAGTCGCCGGAGAAACCCATGAGTATAGCGAAATGTATCCGGATTTCTTAAAAGAAGCCGAAGCTGAAGGAAATAAAGAAGCTGTCCGAACCTTTACCTTCGCCATGAAAGCCGAAGAGGTTCATGCCCGACTCTATCAGGAAGCGCTCGAAAATCTCGATCAAACCGAAGAAGTCTTCTACTATCTCTGTCCACTCTGCGGGAACATTGAAAAAGTAGTGCCTGACCGATGCCCGATCTGTGGCGTTATGGGAACCAGCTTCATAAAGTATTAAACATATCCATCTCCTAACCTGATAAAACCAGAAGAATCTGATCAGCTAGATTCTTCTGGTTTTTCTACTTTTTTCAAACCAACTGTCTTTTAGCGTATTTATAAAAATAAGCTTCTTTTTTCATCAGTTCATCATAGGTGCCGGATTCGACGATGGTGCCTTTTTCCAGCACCAGAATCCGGTCACAATCCATGATCGTGCTGAGCCGATGGGCAATGACAATCCGGGTGGCATCAAGATTTTTCATACTTTCCGAGACAATCTTCTGGGATCGGTTATCCAGAGCGCTGGTGGCTTCATCAAAAAAGATGATTGCCGGATTGGCGGCAATGGCTCTGGCGATCAGCAACTTCTGCCGCTGTCCCCCAGACAGGGTTCCGGCACCCTCTGCCACCATGGTTTTAAGACCCATGGGCATTTCCCGGATTTCTTCATCCATGCCTACTTTTTTAAGCAATTCCCAGACATCTTCTTCGGTCAATTCTTTTTTTGAGCCAGCAATGTTGGATAAGATATCCCCGGGGATCAGTTGGCTGTCCTGGAGCACCACCCCCATTTGCTTTCTGATTTCTCGGATATCGACACTTTCCAGATCAAATCCGCCGCAGTAAATACTGCCACTGGTCGGTTTTTCAAAGCCCAGCAGCAAACGTAACAGGGTTGACTTGCCGCTGCCGGAGGCTCCAATAATGGCCACGTATTCGCCATGTTTGATATTGATGAAAATATTGTCCAGAATCGTTGCGCCGCCCTCGTAATAGGAAAAGTACAGGTGCTTTATTTCGATATCACCCTGAATTTTTCCCGGCGTCGTTTTAAAACAATCCACCTCCGGAACACCATCAATAATCGGTTTGGTATTTTCATATTGTGGTACCACACTATTGATGGAAATCAGGGTTTGAACCAGGCCCAGCAGCGAGGAGATGAAAATCATAAAGGCCGCATTAATGGCCACAAACCCCCCGGAGGAAATGCTGTTGACACTGACATAATAATAGATCACACACATTGACAGGGTCGGCATGGCAATGGTCGTCAAGCGCAGCAGCGCCATCAGTTGTCCTCTTTTATACTCCACCTTTCGCTGTTTGGCATACTCCCGGACCCATTTCAGGTAGGATCGGCTTTCGGCCCCGGCCACCCGTAGCCGCGAAACTGAGGTGATCAGCTCAAACACCATACCCGAAATATCATTGGACATTTCCAGTGAGGTGCGTTGACATTTCATTTGCATTTTTCCAATCACCAGGGTGATGGCCACACTGATGGCCGTTAAAGCCATGGCAAGGAAGCCAATGGTGGGATTGATGGTAAAAATATATAATCCATTGATAATCGAAAAAGAGCTGGTGATGATCATGGTAATGACATTGACCGATAAAATCTTCTGAATCATCGCAAAGCCGGTAGCCCGCATGGCCAGTGCTCCGGATGAATACTGTTTAAAAAATGAAGCCGGCAGCGATAACAGTTTATCCAGCAGTGAATTCTGCAAAATTGACAATTTGCCCTGAATACGGAGGATACAAATGTTTTGAACCATGGTAAACAAGCCCCGACTGACAGCCACGGCCACCAGGATAAATCCCACCACCAGAATCGTCACCGACTGATTTTGGGGAATCCAGACGTTGAAGGTCTCCTGCATCGCCATTGCCGGCAGCAAGGATAGCAGGGCGGTTACGACTGCCAGCACCAGGGTCCAGATCAGAT
>JAQUWM010000069.1 GCA_028692885.1 Acetobacterium sp.
GGGTTCAAATCCCTTTTCTCGCACCAATATAAGAACAAAAAGTCGATTGCGTCAGCAATCGGCTTTTCTTTTGTTTAACGCTGAGATCTAAGGAAACGGGCAACAATCGCAGTGTGGTTAGAAATTAAGTTAAAAAATAGGATTAATTGTTATGATAATTTCGCGGTACAGTAATTGATTTATAAGATGCAGTAATTATACGAGGTGAAGAATGAAAAAGAAATTATTATCAGGAATTTTAGCGATTGTTTTATCAATGGCAATGGTGAATCCCGTACTGGCGGATTCAAAAAGTGCCTGTGTTGCTATTGGCGCCGATAATACCGATGCCCAACTCAAAACGGTATACAGTTATTTCAATATCAAAAGAGGCGATGTTGAAGAAACAGTGGTAACGAATGAAGATGAACGGGAATACCTGGAGGGTGCGGTATCGCTCGATAAAATTGGAACGTTGGCGCTATCTAGTGTTTATGTTCAGGAAGAAACGTCAGGGGGAATTGATCTGGAAACCCACAACATTGACTGGGTTACCGATGAGATGTATAAATCAGCTTTGGGAACCGCGGGAATCAAGAATGCCAAAGTGATTGTTGCAGCCTATACTCCGGTATCAGGTACAGGCGCTTTAACAGGTATTTACAAAGCCTATGAGACTGCAACGGATACAAGTCTGGATGAAGCAGCAAAAACAACGGCGGTTGAAGAGGTCGTGGTAGTTGGGGAACTGCAGGACGCCATTGGCGATGATGCGGTTAATATTATCAATAGTCTGAAGGGCGAGATTGCCTTAACTAAAACGATGAATGATGATGAAATTCGGGAATTGATTGTTGAGACAGCTGAAAAATATGATACCGTTTTGGATGATCAACAGATCGCAGAGATATTAACCCTTGTTAATAAGTTCAATGAGCTGAATATGGACCCAGATACGTTTATCAAGTTGATGGAAGCAGGCCAGGAGACCCAGGGCTTTTTCCAGCAGGTGCAAACTTTTTTTGAGGAAATAGGGAACTTTTTTAATAGCTTGAAATAACCATACAATTATATCGATAAGAAATAACGTCATTGTAATCAACCTGACTGCGATGGCGTTTTTTCGGTCTTTATCTTTTAAAGTTTATAATCGTTTGCAAAATACTATTGACAAAAATAAGGTAAAAAGATATCATCGTATCTAAAGAAACAAATTTTATTTAGATAAAACTCAATACAAAAGTAATATCAGCTTATTCAAAGCAGAATGAGTTGATCAAGGTTTCTCGGGAAGGATTACATCATGAGATTTGTGCCAATATTTTGCTTGCGAGAAGGAATGGTCATTGCTTCGGATCTGTTTGGAGAACGAGGAGAGCTGGTGCTGGCAAGAAAAACAGTATTAGATATAGAATTAATAAATAAAATCCGTAAATTCAAATACAATGGTCTCTATATTGAAGAGGATCAGGGCCAGATGATACCGATGGTGAATACGATTAACAACAGTTTGAGAACAAAGACGGTCAATGGTATAAAAGAAATTTTCATCTGTAAAGAGAATAATCAGCCGGTTCAAAAAGAGCAATTCACTGAGATGGAAGATCAGGTTGAGACCATTGTCGATGTGATCCTAAAAAATAAAGAAATGATGCTTAATATGGTTGATCTTAAAGTTTTTGATGACTATACTTATTTTCATTCGGTAAATGTTGCAGTTTTATCGATTGGCCTTGGTACGGCCATGGGTCTCAACAAAACTGATTTATGCAATCTCGGGTTTGGAGCATTGCTTCATGACATCGGAAAAGTCTTTGTTTCCAAAGATATTCTGCATAAGCGAGGTCCATTGTCGGATAATGAATTTATGGAAATGAAAAAGCATTCATATTTAGGTTTTGAATATCTGGCAAGTGAATATGTGGGAAGCGTGGGAGCTCAGGCCGGTATTTTAGATCATCATGAAAAATTCTCGGGGGGTGGTTACCCCAATAATGCCAGAGGCGAGAAGATTTCATTGTATGGAAGAATTATATCGATCGCTGATGTATATGATGCTCTGACATCGGATCGGCCTTATCGAAAAGGACTGCTCCCCTCAGAAGCCATTGAGTATATTATGGGCGGTACTGGAAACCTCTTTGACCCGGATCTGGTCAAAGTGTTTATCAGGAAAATTGCGCCCTATCCGGTTGGGACATCGGTTAAATTAAGTAATGGTCTAGCTGGTGTTGTTACCGATAATTTTGAAAGTTATTGTATGCGTCCGAACATTCGGGTCTTTAAAAATGGGGACTGTGAAGTTAAACCTTTTGATATCTGTTTGGCGGATCGTCAGGCTTTGAATATTACCGTTGTAGGTTTTGGTAAGTAGGATAATCAATAGGTAATTGCGAAATGAAATATAAAAACTGACGTAAATAAGCCATTCTGAACTCACTTTGGATAAATATAAGCTGATTTGGTGAGGAGTTGCATAAATACAACATGTAAGGAATGGCTTATCCAAGGGGTTTATTGAGTTTTGCAAACGCCTAAGGATAATCAAATTCTGGAGGTTAAGTTTTTGAGAATTGTTTTATTAGGAACCCCCGGAGGGGGAAAAGGAACCCAGGCAAAACTGATTTGTAATTATTTTAATATTCCGCATATTTCCACTGGAGATATTTTTCGAGGAAAAATTAAAGAAGGAACAGCAGAAGGTGAAGTAATAAGTTCATATATGGAGAAAGGTCAGCTGGTTCCGGATCGCCTCACTATTTCTTTAGTGGAAGAACGATTAATAAAAGATGACTGTAAAAACGGCTTTTTACTGGATGGGTTTCCTCGGGATGAAAAGCAAGCCGAGGCACTGGATCTGATCATGAATAAAAAAAATGAACAGGTTAATTTTGCTTTTCTTATTGATGTTTCAAAAGAAATAATCTTAGATCGCGTATTAGGCAGACGAGTCTGCCCAGTCTGCAGAGAAAGTTATCATGTTAAATATAATCCACCAAAGGTGCCGGGAAAATGCGATGTTTGCGGAACCGCTTTAGTTCATCGCCCAGATGACCAGAAAGAGATCATTTTGGATCGATTAACTATTTATAATCAGACAACACAGCCTATTCTGGAATTTTATGAAAAGAAAGGAATTCTTCATAAAATCAAAGGAGATGGGGGAATCCAGGATATTTTCTCGCAGATCAGCGGAGTTTTAAAAGAAGCTTAATAAACATGATCACTGAGGAAATGAGTTCTTGCAGTTTTTGCTTTTCTGATCGGGTGCTTAAATTAAGATGTTCCTTCGGAAATGAGATGTTAAAGTGAAAAATAATTTTTTTAATATCATAAACAAAGAGAATCCTTAAATTTTAAGAATTCTCTTTGTTTATTTTTGGTTGAATATTAGAGGGCGGATTAATCAAGTTACATAGACTGATTATTTACCTTCCCAAAATGCTTCAGCTTCTTTTTCCATTTTTTCAAGACGGGTATAATAATCAGGAAACTCATT
Source organism: Acetobacterium sp. (assembly GCA_028692885.1). Classification (GTDB taxonomy): domain Bacteria; phylum Bacillota; class Clostridia; order Eubacteriales; family Eubacteriaceae; genus Acetobacterium. The sequence goes on from JAQUWM010000069.1 coordinate 3,479, forward strand.
TAAATGAGCCAGGGCAATCTTCCCGGTGACCAAAGGATCATTTCCGGTTACATCTGTGTGGGAGTCCTCAGTGCCGTGCTCAAGCTCAACATCCATTCCCATTCGAAACTGTTCGATGTCAAATTTACTCCAGTTAATTCCAAGCATGCTGCCAATTTCTTGTGCCTGTTCGGTGGTAAATACTTTTTTTGCTGACATAAAATCACCTCTTCTTAAAATTTTGAAACATGATCATGTTTATTGGATTCATAATTGCTTAACCCCATTATAGGCAGAATTTTAAAATTTGTCAATCAATGCCCAAAGGTGTTTTGTTTTAAAATTTAATTAGCGGGTAAACAGATAACAATAACTCAAAAATGGAGGAGAAAATGGGATTTAAAAAAGTAGCTGAAATACAGGAGTTTGATAAAATTGAAAAAAAACTGGTTGAAGTAGATGATAAAAAGATTCTACTGACAAAGGTGGGGGAGGGCTATTATGCTATAGCCAATAAATGTCCCCATATGGGAGGATCTTTATATAAAGGTACCTTAAAGGATGGGATTATCACCTGTCCAAGACATGGAGCAAAATATGATGCGAAGACAGGTAGAGGATTAGGAAAACCGAAAATTTTATTTTTGGAATTTAAAATGCAAGATGATCGCAGTTATCCGGTTAAGGTGGTAGAAAATGATATCCTCGTCAATATTAATGAGGAATAAAACGTAATGTTAATGAAAATTCCTGAGGTATTAAAGTTATTTAATGCCTCAGGAATTTTTTCTTATAATGCGATTAATTTGATTGAATTTTATAAATTCTTAATGAGTATCCATAGCTTCCAGCATCGGAAGCGCTTCTTCCAGATCTTCCTCGACATGATTTTCAACCAATTTTTCAAGAATAATCTGAGGATCCATTTCCAGAATGGTTCGGTCAGAACCATCAGTTAAGCAAATAATTCCAGTAATAGCCGAGGAAATTTCGACTGGTTGAATATCATTTAAATTAATTTCCAGGACACTAACCAGCTTTTCGACTTGAATAGCGATCATTTCATCACCAGATAGCTGCAGCAACAGCAGATGGGAGGCATTCAGACTGGGGTCATCTTTGTCAAATAGGGCCAGGGCATCGACAACTGCATAATATTGATCATTAAATTCCACAGCCCCGCGGATGACGGCATTGGTTCCTGGAACGGAAATGGTCTTACTGGCTTCTAAAGCTTCAACAACATAAGACTGTTCCAGACCATAGACCTGGCCATTGATCACAAAAGTAGCCAGTTTTTTATGTTCATTTGTCATAGAAAAAGCGAAATCAGATTGTTCGATTTCTTTATCACAGGATTTATCAATGGTAATTTCAGCATAATCCGCCATTTTTTCAAAAACAAAGGCGATCACATCATTATGATATCCGTCTGAGTTTTTGTATTCTCGATAACAGGATGAACAGGCACAACCAATTGAATAATAGCTGTTTTCATAGACTAAAATTTCAGATCGGGTTTTACCGTTTGATACCGTGAATAGCTCGTCTGGCAAATCCAGAATTTCACCAACTTTATAGGTATCATTGGTTGTTGAAAGAATCATTTTTTTTCGGTCGGCAAATACGGCAAAGGAGTTGTTGTCAGAATGGAGCGACTCTTCCAGAATGGTCTGGAACTGATTTTGACTGTCAAAGACAATCCCAATACCACCAACTGTCCGATTATGGTTATTAAAGTCAGTAATGGAAGCACCATAAATATAGGTATGACGATGATCATACAGCTCTGTTTGTTCAAACGGGGAGACAAAATATTTTTCTTGTTTGGTATTTGCTAAAATTTCACTGATATACGGGGCAGCGAGGGTTTTACCAATGTCCTCAGTGTGACTGGAGTTGGATACGGCGATAATGGTACCGGTTTTATCAAAAACAAATAAGTTGCTGTAAACGGTGTAAAGGTCATTGATATAAGTGAGGATATCGGTCAATTGTTTTTCGTCGCTAGTGGTTATCGCGTCTTTGGCTAGAATACGGCGAAGCGTTGAGTCCAATGCCCACCAACGGCAATCATTGGCCCGCTCGTAGAGATTTCGATCCATGATGTCGACTGAAAGCGAGGCTAAAAAGCTGGTGTCGACAAGGCTGGTGGAGACAACGGTAGAGAACAGGTTGGAAACGGAGCTTTGGAAAAGACTACTGGTGTTGGTGCCAATCCGGCCGATGGCTCTTAAAATCGGTTTTAAGCGCGAATATTCGGCATCGATGCTGTCATCTCTGGCAATAATCTGACCGTTGTAGACGATTCGTTTCAGCGATCCGTTAATGGTTTGAGTTTTATTGATAATTTCATTCAGCTCAGTGGAAAATGAATCAGCCTGGTGCATCAGACCGGCAGTAACGGAGGAATCGATACTTTTGAGATTCCGGTTATCCCGGAAAGCCAGATGGAGGGGAAGCATCACATGTCCTTTCCAACCCAGGCCATAATACTTTTGGTAGCCTTGGGTTGCAATTGTTTTTGAAATATAATCGGATCCCCGATAATAGACAACGCCATTGACGCCAGATTCAACGGTCTCAACAATAGTTCCGGTGGGAACGTGATTCTCATCACTGCTGGCGATCACCATGTTTGTATCGTCGATAATGGTCATAACAGAGCCATCATAATCATTGGTCAGTTTTTCAAAGATCTGAGCCATTTCATTTTCAAAGCGAAAGCATAAACAAATCAGACCGATAGGTTGGGAAGTGCCTTCGCGGCAGATACGGCTGGAAAAAATATGGGAATTCTTATTGCCATACTGGAGTTTAGAATTTTTAAAATATTCCACAAAGCTCTGTTCGCCATCCATTGTTTTAATCAGATTAGGTCCTTTAATTTGTTTTCCGACGATATCATTTTGTTCATCCAGATTGGCTAAGACCCGATAATTATTGTCAAGCACGATAATGTCTTCATAAACAGAATATTTGGCAACATAGTCTCGCATTCGTTTTAAAATCATATTACGGTCGCTGTCGGTGCGATCCTGATTTTCGACAAAGCGGCGAATGTCGTCATCAGTGGCCAGAAAACCAATATCGGCAGTTCTTTCAAATAGGTTACGGATCAGAATATCGATGGCGACCTGAGTTTTTGAAATAATTTTCTGTTCCATTTTTTTAAGTTTTTCAGAAACAAGGGTATCAATCAATTCTTCCTGTAAATCAATAAAGCCATTCTGAATTTTGGTCATATTAGGAAGGACACTTTTTGATTGGATGGGACAATTAATCTCGGAAAGCAGTTTAATATTATCCCACTGGTCATTGAGAACAGAAATACTTTTGTTGCATTCCTGAACATCCGGCATATAGGTTAAAAAATCCTTTTGATTATAGATTATCATTATAAATCTCCTCACTTAATGAAAAAGATGCTTAGCGACAAGGTCATCCCAAGTTAATCATCATTGCTATAATTTCATGGTTAGCTAAATGTATCATTATTTTTATTTTTTTGCAAGTTAATATGCAAAGAAACGCAGTTCAACAATTACTTCGAAGGCCAGATAAGTCAGTGAAATTTTGATCAATGATTTAGCCAAACATCAGCTCCTCCAGGAATTCCAGATCATCCTGGTTAGGGAGGTTTTTACTGGCCAGACGAGCATCAAAAACCATGATGTACTTATTTTCCGGGTCGAATTTTGGCCAGACGATTTGACCCTTATATTCTTCTTTGAAATTTGGATTTCCATATTTTATGAAGTTGACCCATGATTGCTGCATAATCCAGGACAGGTTGCTGATCTTGGTGGCTCGACGCTGTCCGATGCCGTTACCGAAGACAAAGGGTAATTCCATGCCATGGGCCGTGTTCAGCCCAACTATTTTCAGGATCGCTGGATCAAAATCGAAATTATAAAAATAGACATCCTCTCCCAATCGAGAATATTCGTTAGCCATCATCACCATCCCGATTAGAAAAGCGGAATAGGTATAAATTTCCTGGGCTCGCTCCAGGGGCGAGTGATCAGCATCAACAAAAAAGTAAGCCATCGCTTTTGCCGCTTTTTCGGGACCAAAGATATGATAGCAGAGCATCTGATAAATCCCTAGATTAGTGTGACTTTTAATAAATAAGGAGGACTCATCGGTGTTGTAACCAACTAGAATTTTGACCGGGTTGATCTCGCCACTTTTAAGAGCCCTGACGGGGTCTTTGGGAAGAACCACGCCATCATAAACCGGCCAAAAACCAAAAGCGTTGGGAACCGTGGATTGATCAGATTTAACCATCGAGAGAGCGGCAAAAACATCGCCGGAAAGAGCTCTTAGCTGAGCTAGGCCATTTTGGGAATCCTCGATGCCATATAAGTCGCAAAAGAGCTTTCCATTATCCATGGTTTTTTGTAAATCACCACGGTTAAGTACAGAAAAAGCCGAAATTGAGAAAATTGATCCGCTTTCGACCACAGCCTGATGAAAAAGCCCTTTAGCCAGTGGTGACAGCATCAGTGCAGTGACACTGTAGGCACCGGCGGACTGACCACCGATCGTGACTTGTTCAGGATCTCCGCCGAAGGTTTCGATGTTATCTTGAATCCAATGTAAAGCCTGGATCTGATCCAGTAAACCATAATTACCTGTGGTTCCTGCTTCCGCTAGCAATCCCCGGGTCGCCAGAAACCCCAGGGCTCCCAACCGATAGTTGATGGTAACAACAACCACTCCTTCCTGAGCCATCCGACCGCCATCATAGACCATTTCTGAACCAGAACCCGAAGAAAAAGCACCGCCATGGATAAATACATAAACCGGATAGCGTTCTTCAGCGGTGAGCGCAGGGGTCCAGACATTCAGAAACAGACAGTCTTCGCTTTTACCATCCATTTGGTAGGTTCCCGGAAAATCAACAGTAATACCGCCCATTTGAAGTGACGAACTGCCTGGTTTTGAGCAATCACGAACACCTTCCCAGGGGGGCATCGGTTCGGGTGCTTTAAACCGGCGGCCGCCGATGGGCGGTAGGGCATAGGGAATACCTTTATAACTCGAGATACCCCGTCGGAATTGTCCCTGAACTGATCCGCAGTGGGGCTGGAGGATTGGACGTCTTGGTAGTTCTGTTTTTTCATTGGTAAAAAATGGCATGGAATTCTCCTTTGTATTTGGTTGAATTGGATCGTTGTGAAACAGCTTAAGCGATTGAGGGTATTTTAATTATTTGTTTTGTTGACTTCTTGATTTCGACATTGAACCGGACTTTGAAGGTAATCCCGATGATAACAATACTCAGTCTCGTAAAATTGATTATGAAAGTCAGTGGCTCGGCAGTCGTAGTCGAGCATTTTATTTTGAAGCGGAGTCAATGAAAACCGGCTTTTTTTCAAATTGGTTAAAATAGGCAACTGTCCCTGATCCTTGATCGTCTTCAAAATCGCTTTGCCCGTCTGATTAAAACCCAGCACCCGCAGATAAGGGACAAAAGATTCGGCTTGAAAAAGGTTTAAAATCTCATTATTCAGTTCCAGGAGCCGATTGCATAAGATCCGGCGGACCCGGGTCTGGGGAATGCGTTTAGAGATAATACGATTGACACATTCGTCCAGAGTTGTTGACGTTTTTAGCGCATCTCTGATTTTGTGTTCCAGGCCTTCACTGACATAGGGGGTGTTTTTCAAATGCTGCACATCATTCGAAAGAATCTGCAATCGTAGGGCATTGAGAAAATAGTCATCACCTCTGGGATTGTAATTCTTTTTAAAGGGCAGAATCAGATCACCGGCGGAATAGGGAAGCTTATTATCCAGAGCTTTCAAAATAGCAGTCGCTGATTCCGGGTGGGCAAGGGCATTTTTTAAAATGGTTCGAATCGCGCTGGCACTGAGATACTCAGACGGTAGCAGGCTGTGATAGTCTGCGCCTTGCCGCTTAACGGTCATTGAATCGATATCGCTGTGGGTTTTGTGAAGGGCTTTCAGATATTCGAGAGCCAGGATGTTATTGGGTGTTTTTAACAGATTGCCAGCATTATGACCCAAATAGGAGCGGATCGCCAGTTCTCTGGCTCTGGGAAACGAAACCCCAGATGATAACTCCTGTTTAAGGAAGCTTTTAAATTCAGCCGGTTCATGAACGAGTATTTCGGCTAAACTGGTCAGTGGGTAGATATGTCCAGATTCGGAACCAAAAGAGACGACATCAATCACTCCAGTAGCGTTAAAGATCTTAATCCCCCCATGAGCAAAGGCTTCGGCGCTTTGACAGGCGTAGCCAAAGGGGAGCTCACAGACCAGATCAACACCGGCGGACAGAGCCAGTCGGGTCCGTAACCATTTGTTTAAAATAGCAAAGTCGCCGCGTTGCGTCAGACTGCCGCTCATTAAAACCATAACACCATCAGATGAACTCTTTTTTTTTGAGGTTTCAATTTGCCAGGCATGTCCCATGTGGAACGGATTATATTCAGCGATAATACCGAGAACTTTCATTCTGGTCTCCTTCTTGTTAAGAAAATAGCAATAAATCAAAAAAAACATGGCATTCTCAGGTTATAACTGTTATTATATAGAACATATGAAATCTTATCAATGAAAAACTAAGGAGAGTAATTTTATGAATGTACTTGTTATTAACTGTGGTAGTTCTTCACTAAAATATCAATTGCTTGATATGAACACTGAGGAAGTTTTGGCAAAAGGTTTAGCAGAAAGAATTGGCAATCAGGGAGCAGTATTGACACATGAAGCGCCTGGTCAGGAAAAAGTGAAATTCGAACAAGCGATGGAAACACATAAAGAAGCCCTTAATATTTTAATGGCTGCTTTGGTTGATCCTAATCATGGTGTGCTTAAATCTTTGGAAGAAGTTTCGGCAATTGGACACAGAGTTCTTCATGCTGGAGAATACTATTCTGATTCCATCATTATTGATGCTGACGTTATTGAAAAAACGGAACTATGCAATGAAATGGGACCACTTCATAATCCGGCAAATCTGATTGGTATCCGGGCTTGTCAGGAATTACTGCCTAAGGTTCCGCAGGTTGCTGTTTTTGATACGGCATTTCATCAATCGTTGCCGGCTGAAGCTTATATGTATGCACTTCCTTACGAAATGTATGAAAAATATCATGTCAGAAAATACGGTTTCCACGGAACATCTCATAAATTTGTAAGCCGTGCTGCCGGAGAAGTAATGGGTAAAAACATTGAAGACTTGAAACTGATCTCCTGTCATTTAGGAAACGGCGCCAGTCTTTGTGCCGTCAAGAATGGCAAAGCTATTGATACTTCGATGGGATTAACGCCGCTGGCAGGTTTAGTAATGGGTACACGATGTGGGGATATCGATCCAGCCATCGTTCCTTTTTTAGCGAACAAAGGCTATGATGTTGCTGAACTTGATAACATCATGAATAAAAAGTCTGGTATCCTGGGCGTTTCAGGAGTCAGTTCAGACTTCCGGGACGTTGAAGAAGCTGCTAATGCCGGAAACGAACGTGCACAGTTAGCACTTGATATTTTCTACTACCGTGTCCGTACCACCATTGGCGCTTACGTTGCCGCCATGGATGGTGTAGATGGTATTATCTTTACCGCAGGTTTGGGTGAAAACTCGGTAACCTCTCGTCAGATTATCTGCGATGGCTTAAGCTACCTGGGTATTTCCTTAGACCCTGTTGCAAACAGCAAACGTGGAGAAGCAACGATTATTTCAGACAAAGATTCTAAAACAACGGTTATGGTTATTCCAACCAATGAAGAATTAATGATTGCCAGAGACACCTTAGCGTTAGCTAAATAATGTAAAGTATTTCACTTGACAAAACGGGCAATCGTCTATATAATGATGATTGCCCGTTTGGAGTGATAAAATGAATTTTGAAATCAATAAGCTATTGCAGGAAAAAATAATCCCTTTTGAATTTGTTGTAAAAAATACAGAGTTAAATGATATAGAGGGAGAACTGGATGAAAATGGCGCCTTAGTGCGTGGAACCATTGAGAAAATATCGAAAGGTAATTTTCTGGTGACCGTCACTCTTGAGATGACCATGATCTTTCCCTGTGCGCGTTGCCTAGAACCAACCCCGATCGATTGTCTTTATGACTATACGGATACGGTAACGGTTGAAGATGATGAAGCAATACTCGATTTATTGCCCATTGTTGAAGAATGCATTTATATTAATGAACCTTTCCGTGTTCTGTGCAGTGAAGATTGTGCGGGTTTGTGTCCAAAATGCGGCAATAATTTAAATCACGAGCAATGTGAATGTGACAAATTTGGTGATTATGATCCTCGATTTGAAGCGTTAAAAAATTTATTGTAAGTGAAATGACTTTACTATTAGGAGGTGTGAGTGATGGCTGTACCAAAGAGAAAAACTTCTAAGTCAAGAAGAGACAAAAGAAGAACACATTACAAATTAAATATTCCAGGAATGAGTACTTGTCCAAAATGTGGTGAAATTAAATTGCCTCATCGAGTTTGCAAGTCTTGTGGCACATACAAAGACGTTAGCGTTATCAGCTTTAACGAATAAACAGAGTTTAGACTCTGTTTTTTCTCTATCTGGGATTATTTTAGTCTGGATAATTTTTACTGATAGTATTTACTGAATAGATTTTTTCTGAGATAATAGACAGAGGTAAAGGAGATCGTTATTTTGAATATATTTTTAGATGCCATGGGTGGCGATCATGCGCCCTACGAAATCGTCAAGGGTGCTGTTGATGCCGTTAAAGAATATGACATCACGCTGACCCTGGTGGGTCGACAGCAAGCCATTGAAGCAGAGCTTTCAAAATACGATTATCCGAACGACAAAATAGAAATTTTGCATGCGGAAACCGTCATCGAAAACACCGAAGAACCAGCTATGGCGATTCGGCGAAAACCGGATTCATCATTGGTAGTGGCATTGGATGAAATGAAGAACCGGGAAAATGCGGTGCTGATTTCAGCCGGCAGTACCGGGGCGCTTTTATCCGGTGGGCTATTAAAACTCGGTCGGATCAAGGGGATCAAGCGCCCGGCGCTGGCAGCGACGCTGCCCAAAAGCGACGGCGTTTTTGTCCTTATCGACACCGGTGCTAATGCCGATTGCAAACCAGAATATCTGGAGCAGTTTGCCCAATTAGGAAAAATTTATTCAGAAAATGTTTTAGGTAAAGTAAATCCGGGGATTGGATTAATTAATATCGGTGCTGAAGCAAAAAAAGGCAATAGTCTTGTAAAAGCTGCCTACGAGCTTTTGGAAGCTGGCGAATTTAATTTTTTGGGCAATGTAGAAGCACGCGATATTCCCGAAACAAAAGCCGACGTGTTGGTCTGTGATGGATTTACCGGTAATATTGTCTTGAAATTAACCGAAGGCATTGCTGAGTATCTGCTTAAGGGAATGAAGACTTCAATTATGAGCAATACCAAAGGTAAAATTGGAGGAATGCTGATTAAAGATAATTTAAAAAGCTTTAAAAAACAATTTGACTATGCCGAATACGGCGGTGCGCCCTTTTTAGGTGTCAAGGGCGGCATTATTAAAGCGCATGGCAGCAGTGATGCCTTTGCCATCAAAAATGCGGTGCGACAGAGTATTAAATTTATTGAAAATGATGTGTTGCAAAAAATAACCGAGAATGCAAAAAATATGGAGGCTTAAGTCATGGATGAACGATTTTTAAAAGTTACAGCAATTATTTCAGAACAACTTGATGTTGACATTGAAAAAATTACCCTTGAAACCTCACTCATTGATGATCTGGAGGCAGATTCATTGGATGTGGTTGAGCTGATTATGGCATTTGAAGATGAATTTGGAACAAAAATTGACGAAAGTGCATTAGAAAATATTTTAACTGTTGAAGATATCATCAACGCAATTTCTTAAGCAAACAAAGGGGTGTCGCTTAAAACACCGGCACCCCTTTTCAATAAATTTTGAAATTTGCGCCAGGTCTTGTTCGTTTTGGTTCTTTTGATAGGAAAAAGCGAGAAACGTCCAGGTGACATCTCGTAAGCGAGTAGGGGGGGGATATTAAGTGACAATCGAAGAAAAAATCGATTACCGTTTCAAAAAAAAGGATTTACTAAAAGTAGCATTAACGCATAGTTCACATTCAGGAAATTCAACTAACAATGAACGACTTGAATTCTTGGGGGATGCAGTATTGGAACTGATTATCAGTGAGTATTTATTTTTATCTCACAAATTATCCGAGGGTAAAATGACGAAAATCCGTTCCAATATTGTATGTGCCGAGTCGCTTTCCAAGGCTGC
>JAQUWM010000189.1 GCA_028692885.1 Acetobacterium sp.
GGTTAGTGATGATTCCCACCAATTTTCCGTCAATGGTAATCGGAACTCCGGAGATCCGATAGCGGGACATCAGCTCCAGCGCATCACCGATATTATGATCGGGTGATAGAAAAAACGGATCAACAATAACCCCATTTTCTGAACGTTTAACCTTATCAATTTCAAAAGCCTGCTCTTCAATGGTCATATTCTTATGAATAATTCCGATACCGCCTTCTCTTGCCATGGCAATTGCCAGCCGTCCTTCGGTGACCGTATCCATGCCCGCGCTCATAATGGGAATATTCAGGGCAATTTTTTTTGTCAGACGGGTGCCGGTGTTGACGTCCCCTGGCAACACTTCTGATTTTCCTGGGATTAACAATACATCATCAAAGGTAATGCCTTCCTTTAATATCTTCTCCAACCTTGTACTCCTTTCGAATTCAACTCTCGCTTAGATACAAAAAAAGCAGACAATTGGCCCTTGCTTTTCATCTGCTTCATATAATCTGTAATTATGTTGTTTAGTCTATCACAATTTGCTTATAAGTGACAATGATTATTTTTTTGGTAACGTTATCTTTTCGTGATTTTGTCAAATTTTAAGGCTAAAATAATAAAAGTGGCGGATTCTCCATATCGGCTTTAATATCCCGTAGGAATTTCGCTCCGTCGACCCCACTGGCAACCCGTTGATCGAGATTCAGACTAATTTTCATCACCGAACGAACCACCGGTTCACCCTGATGAATACGGATCCGCTGAACGACTTCGCCGACACTGAGGATGGCGCTGTTGGTCTGGTTAATGATGGCAGTAAACTCCCGGATTCCATACATCCCCAGATTGGTAATCGTAAAGGTGCTACCCTCCAGCTGCTGCTGGGGCAGGTGTTTATTTTTAACTGCCTTTAAGAGATCACCCCGGCTTTTGACAATTTCGACAAAGCTCATCGTCTGGGCATTTTGGATCACGGGAACAATAAAGCCATGTTCGGATTCGACGGTTAAGCCCATATTCACATGGGTATGGACAACCACCCGGTCATCTTCCCGCCGGCCATTAATCAACGGATGTTTGACCAGCGCCCGGGAGGTTGCCAGGAGTAAAAAATCCGTATAGGTACAACGGTATTTAGCTTGTTCCTCAATTTTTTTAGTAATCTTCTTGCGGAGATCCTTGACTTCAGTCATATCAATTTCCGTCGTTAGGCTGATCACGGCTGTTTCGACAGTGTTTTTTTTGCGGTGTTTTCTGGCTGCTTTGAATCGGAACGTCTGCGCCGTATTTTTTTCTTCATTATCTTTAGCCTTGTTTTCAGCCAGCTCCGGCTGCTGAGCTGGTTCTTTGGCGGTTGCGCTGATGGTCTCAACTGGTCCCGCCGAAACTGCATCGCTTTTTTTCACAACAACTGCAGCACTAACCGCTGCTTCCGCCGCTATCTCTTTAGTCACGATCCCGCTCGGTTCAACTTTTTCCAGTTTAGTGACTTCTGGTTGACCGGCTTCTGACAAAACATTTTCCGGCTGTTGCACTTTCAGTTCTGGCGCTGAAATTTTATTAACATGCACTTCACCATTTTCTTCTTGCTCAGCTGCTATTTCAACATCATTGGAGTCACTGACTTGCTCTTCTTTGATTTCCGTTTTATTGTTCTCGTGAAGCTGGCTTTTTCTTACCAAGCTTCGCGGTTTCCGCTTTTTAAAACCGCTGTCTTCCCGTTCATTATCACGGAGCAGATGCATCGGCGTTGGTTTAACAATAATTTCTTCGCGCAGCGGCTCTGCTTTTAAATCGACAAATGGAACAAAATCCAGTTCTGAAATTTTTGTCACGACATCGGCATCTTTGCTTTTCAGCCTTTCATCATTCTCATCCACAAAGGGAACAAAATCTAATTCCGGATTTGGCCCCTTTTCAATTTTCTGATTCATATCTTTGAGTTTTTTACGGGACATCGGTTTTTCAGGGGGAATTTCTTCCAGTTCCGTGGGCGTCGAAAAAAGATTACTGGGATTTCCGGCTATTTTTTCCAGACTAGTTCGAATCACCACCGGTTCTTTTGATTTGTAGTCGAAGGTTCCCGGCTGAACGACCACCATTTTTTTAACATCATCGGCTTCAATTCTGCCGTTTGGTCCAGTGCCGACGGCCTTTCGAAGTTCCACTTTAAATTCCCGGGCAATCCGTCTTGCCGCCGGGGTTGCTCTGACTTTCACTGCTCTGAAATCTACTTCAATGGTATTTTCCACGGTTTCTTCAAACGCTTCATCCTTGATAATTCCCTTAAGGGCTTCAGACGGTTGCTCTTTTACGCCTGCTTTGATCGTTGCTGCGAGATTTTTTTCCAGCGTCTCAATCGCCGCGGTCAGTTTTTCTTCCAGATTTTCTTCACAAGCGTCTTCCGCAACGTCTTCGACTGGTTTATTAATTTCTGCTGGTGCTTCTGTCGGAAGCGCTGCTACTGTCTCGGTTTTGATATCTGGGGTTGCTCCCTCAAGTGCTTCTGGCTGCTTTTCTTCATCACAAACCGGGTCTTTTTTAATGGTTTCCGCCAACTCACCGGTTGCCGTATTGGTCAAGTTTTCTGTTGCCATATCTAAGTTCTCTTTTGCTATTATTTCATTTCCCATCATTCTACCACTCCCTATTCCCGATTAAGGAGGCGATACACACCATGAACAAAATCGTTCCGCTGCGGCACCACTGCCGCCTCTAATTGCTGGTTAAAGGGAATCGGGACATCCAGCCCACCCAGACGGATAATTGGCGCATTAAGATAATCGAAGGCTTCGCTTTCGACAACCCGGGCAACAATTTCGCCCCCGACCCCACCGGTTTTAGATGCTTCATGGGCGACAATCAGACAGCCGGTTTTGATGACCGATTCAATAATCGGTTTCATATCCATGGGATACAGGGTCAGGGGATTGAGAATTTCCACTTTGATCCCTTCTTCATCTAAAAAATCGGCGGCTTCGAT
>JAQUWM010000070.1 GCA_028692885.1 Acetobacterium sp.
TTCAACCACAATATCAATATGATCCGCAATTATATCTCCCACTTTTTTATAACCCATTGCCCTGACGAGTTCCCCACCTTTTTGAGCATGATTTTTGCCGGTTCTGGCAATATCATGTAATAGGGCGGCTGCCCGAAGCGCTGATTGATTGAGGTTTAATCCCTTTTTGCTTAATTGTTCGGCAAAACCGAGAGCCGTCTGTTTAACTTTTTGACAATGCTCTTGAATGTTTTCGGGTAGCTGATAGTTATCCCAGATGGCATAACATTCGCATAAAGTTGGTGCCATCAGGTTATCATATCCTAATAGTGCCTCGTAATCTGCCCGGGTATCCATATCCATTAAAATGGCTTCATCCGTGAGTGGGAGATCAAATGCATCCTCCTCATATAAGGCCAGTAATTTTTTCAAACCACCATTCATCGTATTTTCCAGTATTGGTTTTTGATACTTTTTATCAATCAGAGGTGGGTGTCCCCGTTTACCCAAAAAGGCCGGATAGACAATGCCTTTGCTGATTCGGTTGGATGTTTCCATCAGCTGGCTGACGGTTTTCGGCTTCACCAGGGGAATGTCAACTGGATGAATAAAAAAAGCATCACTATCTTGATCCAATTGGGTGATTCCTTTTAAGATCGAGGTATACATCCCCTGATCAAACTTTTCATTTTTCACCACTTGCAATGGTTTATTTTTAAAATAAGGTATAATTTCATCAGCTCGATGCCCCAGAACCAGAATGATCTGATTGACACCTGCCTGTTGATAGGTAGAAACGACGCGCTCCACAGCGCTTTGATTCCCAAATTTCAGCAGCGGCTTAAACCCCTCCATTCGCGAGGAATAACCAGCTGCAATAATAACAACACTGAACTTCTTCACTTAGGTTGCCGCCTGACTTGAATCATTTCAGCAACAATACTGACCGCAATTTCCTCCGGGGTCTCAGCAAAAATATTCAAGCCAATGGGGCTGTGTATCCGCTCCAGATCACTATAGGTAAAGCCTTCATCTAAAAGGCTCTGATAAACATGATTGCGTTTGCTTTTGCTGCCGATCATCCCGATATATTTTGCATCCGTTTGAAGCATCTGAACCAGAACGTCCTTATCATCAGAGTGACCTCTGGTTACAATAACCACATAGGAGTGTTGATTAATATTAATATAGTCTTCAATATTTTCAAAGGCCAGGATTACCATTACTTCATCAACCATATTAAAACGGTGCACATTTGCAAACTCTTCCCGATCATCCACTACCGTTACATAAAACCCAACGAGCTTACACAATTCTGCCAAAACCTTACCAATATGCCCGCCACCAATAATACAGACATTCTGATTATTAAAAAAAGTCTCCACATAAAACCCTTCTCTTTCCAGAAAGGCTTCCTTATATTTCAACTGATAGAAATTTTCTCTGATCTCTTTAACAAGGCTGCTGACTTCATCACTTTCCGATCCAAAAAAACCGGTTTCGGTACAGATCCATTTTTCCAGACTGCCATTCTCATTACTTGTTTGCGGTATTTTTGTAATGGTTACAAAATCGGTTTTATTCTCAATCAATTGGACGAGTTCACCATAAAAAAACTGATTCTTAGGATCCCACCAGTCAATATATTCCAATAGTACCTTCACATCTCCGCCACAAACAATTCTCTGGGAGGCTTCATCCTGGCTATTAAGCATAAACTCTTCAATATGAAAATATTTTTCCTTATGAACCCGGGCAGCTGCGCGAATTACCATGGCTTCAATTAGACCACCGCCGATTGATCCTTCAACGGACAGATCCTGCCTAATGATCATTTTTACGCCTTCGCTTCGGGGAGCTGATCCGGATTTTTTTAAAATTGTTGCCATAACAAAATTTTCCCTTTGTTTTTGAGCTTCTTTTATTATTTTTAACAAATCATTGGTCTCCTTCCGCCACTCGCTGATCCCTGATTTTTCGCTTTATCATGCTGTTTACCAATTGATCCGGTTTTTGCAGCTGCTTTCTTTCAACTTCAACCTGGATCGATAATCGGCACTTTTCCTGAAAATACGCTTCCAGTCTCACTTTTATCTGCTTTTCTGTTTCTTCCGATTGTTCGTCATGATAGAACGAAACCTCAATCCTTACTATCGCTTTTTCTTTAATGGTTACCTGATAATCGACCAGTTCCTCGACGGCCAGAAGTATTTCTTCCAACTCTTTCAGGTCAACAAAAACATCGTCCTGCAATTGGATCCGATTATTAATTCGGCCTTCAACCTTTTTCATTGTTCTTAAAAAAGTTCCGCACTGGCATTTCGTTCTCGAAAATGCACCGATATCACCGGTTCGGTAACGAATCAACGGCATCGCCTCGCGATTAAAGCTGGTAAATACGATCTCCCCGTAGACACCGTCTGGCACTGAGCTGCCGGAAACAGGATCAACTATTTCAAAATATAAATCCCCTTCCCGGAGATGATATCCATTCAGAGCCTCACACTCAACCCCACCACCGTAGCCCATTTCAGTCATACCATAATGGTTGAACACTTGGCAACCAAACTTCTGGTTCAGTTCTTTTACCATGGCTTGAGGGACATAATCGGTACTTAGTAGCACTTTCTCAATTCTTTTGAAGCCATCCTTCTTGATACGGCTGAGATACAAAACCTGGATGGGAATGCCGACAATGCAATTAATCTCGTTTTCGATGATCATTTTTTCGGCCGCATCCAAATCGGTAAGCAGTCCGAAAACAAGACAGGCCGTACTCGTTCGCTCAAGGGCTTTTTTTAACAGGTTTCCAATTGACCCATAGCTCTGTCCCGGCAACAATACCATCACCCGGTCGGCGCTGTCAACTAACGAACGCATCCCATAGTCAAAAAAATCGACTGTCTTTTGCAGATCATGATCGGTAAAAAAAATCCGTTTTTTATTTCCGCTGGTTCCGGATGTATTCAAAGTGACAATGCGATCGATCCGGGATTGGGGTATGCATAAAAACTCAAAGGGTTCGGTTTTTATATCTTCTCCCGTCGTAAAGGGGAGTTTTTTAATATCATCCCATGTGCTAATCTTCTCTAAATCGATGCCATTCAATTGCTTTTGATAAAACGGGCTGTTTTCTTTGGCATAATTCAGGGTTTCAATCATTTTTTTGAATTGATAGCTTTCCAGCTCATTCCGGTTTGCCGGTGAGATACCGGTTCGTTTAACAATCCACTCTTCTAACGGTGTCTTTTTCATAAATGCCTCACTGATTACGATAGATGGAATGACCGTTTTTATCGGTCAGATTATACATACAAAACGGGATCAATTTGCCCTCGGTATTGACAACATGGATACAACAGTCTTTAACCCGATTCAGATCCAGATTCCAGACATCCTGAAAAGCCATGGCCGAAAGACTGAATGAGTAACAGTTGATCTGATCCAATATCGAATCCCAATCATCTTTACTTTGTCCTTCTGAATTCTTTTCAAGATGATCCGCTGATTCCAGATCATTACCGGACCACTTCCGGACTACATGGGCCTTTGCCTTTCTGGCGCCTTCTTCAGCCTTTTCAACCCCACAGCATTGGGATCGCTGGTTCATCGGTATCAGTTCTTTATTCCCCTGAATCGAATAATTTCCATGAAAGGAACAGCGGGCATTTTCACAGCCGGGAGGACTGAAACTTTCCTTGCAGATGCGTTTTTCTGTCTGCGCTTCAATTTTATCCATTAAATCACCAAGTGTCAGTCTTTTCTGCTCATCCGGAAGTGTTGGAATTCGGCCAAAATAACTGGCTGGCTGTAGATGAACCCCTTTGACCGTCGGAGCCCAGTCCAGGGCAAAATCAATGATGTTTGCCAGATCGTCATCATTGATGTTTGCTACCACAGTTGGCACCAATACAACCCCTATATTATACTTCTGACAGTTTTCAAGTGCCTTTATTTTTATTGCCAGCAATGATTTTCCTCTGAGTTTTTTATAAATTTCATCATTAGTTCCGTCAAATTGGAGAAACACAGAATTGAGTCCCGCTTCTTTTAATTGCTTCACATAGGCTTCGTCTTCGCCCATGCGGATACCATTGGTATTAACCTGAATAAACGAGAATCCGATTTTATGACCCATCGCAATGATCAGATGCAGGTCATCTCGTAACGTTGGTTCTCCGCCGGAGAGCTGGATATTGCAGTCTCCCGATGTGTTCATCACACTTTGATACATCAACTTGATGGTTTCCATGGAAAGATCCTGATCGTAATTTCTATTGGCATCAGCAAAGCAGAATGAACAGTTAAGATTGCAGCGCTGCGTCACCTCAATCAGAGCCGTACAGGTATGCTGACGGTGCTCCGGACAGAGACCACAATCGAAGGGACAGCCCTGGTCCACCAGTGTATTGGGTGTTTCGATGGTAGCTGGTATTTTGTTACGCACCCACTTTTCGATCGGAATGCTGCCCCGCCACAGCAACGCCTTGAAACGGCCATGCTCCGGACAGGATTTTTCCATATACGACTCATGATTTTTACTCCATATGATCGCATCTATTCTTCTAAGACAAATCGGACAAAGGCTTTGGGTTTTCGAAATGATCTGCTTCACATTAACGCCCCATTACTCTCTATTTCCAAATACATAACCGTTTTCCTGTAAAATTTCCACCACCTTTTCAAAACTTTCCAATAAAATATCCCCGCATTTTACTGGATAAGTCTGGTTGTTTTCGTCAGTAAATTGGTAAACGCCAATCAGATCGATACATTCGGTACTCTCAAACCGCTCTTCAAACCAATCCATATAATCTTTGACCATGCTGCCATAGTTATCTTTGTTCCACTCGTCTGCCTTTCCCTTTGCGGCATAGAGACCAAAAATGCCAATGCCGCCAGTTAAAACACCACAGGTTTTCTGGCTCCCGCCGATGCCCTTGCATAGTCCACGGACAACACGAAGCAGATCGTCATTTTCTAACTCTTCCATATCCAGGGCGAGTTTGAGCATAATCTGACTGCAACAATATCCTTCGGAGACGAGTTTAAATAGTTCAAATGCTTTTTCATCCATTTTTTATTTTTCCTTTCTTGCGATCATCATATAGTAACCGGGTTTACACATTTTCAGTGTTTCCTGGAATCCCGCTGCACAGTTTCCTGCGGTTTTTTTCCAGAATTCATTCATGGAACCATAGGCAAAGATCGTTTTCACGAGTAGCTGTTTAAGCAGTTCGCTATGATCTTCAGCCAAGATCACTTGAAAGCCCCTTTTACTAAGCCTATCTTTGAATCGGTCTAAATCATAAAGCCCACGCATACAGCTTTTGAACGGATCATTTTTTAATTCATCAAGCATTTCCGGC
The DNA here is from genome assembly GCA_028692885.1 of Acetobacterium sp. Lineage (GTDB taxonomy): Bacteria > Bacillota > Clostridia > Eubacteriales > Eubacteriaceae > Acetobacterium. Next base: position 5,349 of record JAQUWM010000070.1, read on the forward strand.
TTTCTGGCATATACATCGGTGATAAAAAAATATCCGCGATTCTTTAAAACCCGGTGGACTTCGCTTAAAGTCTGATCCAGATCATCCATCAGCGATAGGGTACATTCTGACAGAACACCATCAAAAGAGGCGTCAGCAAAAGGAATCGCTTCCCCTCTTCCGATCATAAACTCTTCATCACAACCCTTTTTCCGGGCCATCGTAATAAGCTGCTGCGACGGATCAATACCCTTAGCTGACAAACCCCATTCGTCATTTAGATACCTTACCGTCGCTCCCTGCCCGCACCCTAAATCAAGAAGCTGATGATCCGAACGCCAGTTGCACCAGCTAATTCCCTTGGCGGTTAAATCAAAGCCCCCCGGCCGCAATGTTTCACCCAGAAGCTTGGTCATTTCAGGACTTTCATAGGCACAATTTGCAGACAATTATTTGTCCTCCAGTCCTTCTTCCACTTCTTTCATTTTTCCCAGCGCCAGCGCTTCGTCGATAAATACCTGGTTACAGGTGGGACACTTCATCAGATCGACTTCAAAGTTTCCCTCCATGTAGCGAACCTTCACCTTGGCCAGTTCAAGCTCGCGCTGACATTTATCGCATAACCACTTTGTTTTGTCATTACTTTCATGCTTCATCTTATTCCTCCACTATTTCCATACGATGACTGTAGACGCTTTTAATCAAAAACGCTTCACCCTCATTTGAATACTTCACCCAATAGGTCACGTTTTCACGCCTCAGCTTTGCCAGATAATCGCCGGTTTCCGGATTACAGAAACGTTCATTTTTTTCTTCGGCATTTTTTAGGACCATCAGAATGTCTTCCATTAATATGTATCGGTTTTCCATGCTCTTTTGAATATCCTCGTGGATGATCAGAGTGTAGTCTTCTGCCATCAGTTCCTCCATGGGATCCTCTCTCCAAATTTCTTTTAATAAGATCTGTTTCACTTGACTTCGGTTTTGATGTCGTTCTGACAGGGTTGGGGTTTTTCGGGTAGCCGCTTCGATATTGTCTTTAGGATAAATCAAATCCAGTAAATGATAGGTTCGTTTACCTCCCGAAACAAAAAGGTCCTTACACATGCTACAGTAAACCAGCAAGTCGTTTTCGCTTTCCCCGATCCGTTCGGAAACAAAGGCATCGCACTGTTCCCGATTGGCAAAATAAACCAGCCCGCCATAGCCGCAGCATTTTGTTTTTTCCTTGCTATATTCCAGCTCTTCGATCCCATAACCCAGTTTGGAGACGATCTTTCTGACGCTCTCATGAAGATCACTATTTTCCCGGGTGGCACAGGCATCGTGGATGCTTAAGGTTTGCGGGGTTTTAATGTGCTCTTTATTGGGCAGACCTTCTCTGATGTAAATATCCCATAGCGATTCAACTTTAATTTCCGGACAATACTTCTCAAAAATGCGGATACAGCTGGAGCAGGCCAGAATAAAGGTCGGACGTTCCATCTCTTCCCAGACCTTTTTAATGGCTTCAATGTTTTCATTTATTAAATCCTTGCGTCCAGCCCAATCCGCCGGAGCACCGCAACATCCCAGGTAAATGCCGACATCCCCAGCGACATGGCCAACCAGATATTCATAGATGCTTTTAATATCATCGGGATAGGCGGCCGGCAACTGACATCCGGGATAAAAGAGATATTCAGTTTTACCCGTTCCCTTATATAAACCCTTGACGTAGTCCGAAAAAGAAATCAGCGGATAATAAAACAAATCTTTGGATTCTTCTTTACTGGGTTGTTTACGGACCAGCGAAAAACGGGAACTGTTGGAAAAAGCCATATCTTTTAGCGCAAAATCATGGGCCGAGACCGGCATTTCTCCACGTTCTGTCATGCTTTCACGGGTCTCCTGGATCACCGCTTTCATACTGATATCCAAAAAGCACTCTTCCTTACAGAGACCGCACTCGGTACAGGAGTTGATCATTTTATTGGCGTAGTGGGTTCCCAGGATAATTCGTTCGTTATGATTAATCTGACGGATATAGGCATCCGGCGACATTTCATATTTCCGCAGATGAGCACAGCCCTCGATACATTTGCGGCATTGGCATTTGACGCAGCGTTTTGCCTCATCGATCGCTTCTTCACGGCTGTAAATTACGCCTGATTTCTCAATTGCTGGCAGCGACGCTTTGTTACTGATATCAAATCGAAGTACCGTTTCAAACACGCCTTCTCGTTCCCGGGAATCGGTGAGGGATACCTTTGAAAGATAACGCTCAATCGAAATAGCCGCTCGTCTTCCGGAGCTGACTGAAAAAATAACCGAGTCGGTTTCATTGACCAGCCCCCCGCCCACAAACAAGGTTGAACTTCCCACCTGAAAGGTAATCGGATTCCATGTTATTGGTTCCTCCCATTTTGAAGTGCCCAGATAAACGGCATCATATTCGCTTAACAACTCGGTTAAGCTATTTTTATCCACAAATGTTTCCAAATGAATCGCTATTTTTTTATCTTTTATCGCTTGTAATTCTTCCTGGAGTAGTTCTTCGGTAAGGGCATCGCCAACAAAATTCCAAAGCTGTCCACCTAAGCGATTATTCTTTTCGAAAATTGTCACGATGTAACCCTTTTTATCGAGATCAACCGCAACCGTTAAACCACTTAATCCACCGCCAACAATTGCAACCCTTCCCTTGTTTTTAGGAACTGGCCAGACTTTTTTGGGTTTATAGGCTCCATATTCCAATACTGCTTTTTCAAGATCAGATATTCGGATCGAGCCGCCGGCTTTGCTTCTTTCACAGGGAGCTTCGCAGGGATGATCACAAATTCGCCCAATAATTTTATGAAAGGGAATTCGCTTTTCCATCAGCTTATAGGCATCCTGGAAGTTGCCCTTTTCTATTTCTGATAGAAAATCAATAATTTCCAGATGAACAGGACACTGGGCAGTACAAGCAGGGGGTTCCTTATGGATACAGCGATCTCCGGTTTCCAATAATTTGTCTAAATTCATAGTTGGTCTCCTAATTCTTTTTAATATAGATCATGCAGCGGCAACTAAACATCATCAACACAATTCGCTCAGATGCCTGTTTCTATAAACAATTTATCTTAAATAATGGAAAACTGATTATAAAACTCGCAGAAATTTCATTATTACTTGAATCGTTTATCTTAATTAATTATTTCATAGAAAAAAGCACTTAAGTCAATTATATAAAAATATTGCGGTTTTAATATAAAACAGGAATTGAAAGCTTAAGCGCTTTCAATTCCTTTGGTAATGAAACTTAGCCTACTTATTATAAGGCTTTTAAACCTTCGAGTACTTTTTCTGGATAAGCTGGTAAATGTTTGATTCGAACGCCGCAAGCATTGAAAATCGCATTGGCGATCGATGCATGTGGTGCGGATAATGGCATTTCGCCAGAACCGGCTGCTCCGAATGGTCCTAATGGACGCGGTGTTTCCTGATGAATCAGAATAATTTCATCTGGGACATCTTTAACCTGAGGAATCCCGCAACCCGTTAAGGTTGTGTGTTTCTTCAGATCTTCGAAATCTTCGCTAAGCGCTAAACCGATTCCCTGAACCAGACCACCATATAATTGTCCTTCCAGGACTGTTTTATTGGTAATGGTTCCGCAATCCGATACAAGGGTCAGTTTATCAACATGGGTTTTCCCAGTGGTGGTATCAACCGATACTTCAGACAACAGCACACCATACATGTAAACTGGGAATGGATTTCCCTGGCTGGTTTCAACCGATGGCGCTGTACAAGGTGCTGTCCAGATGCCATCGTATCGCAATGGCAAGCCTTCGGCTACCATCTCATCGTAGGTTCTGAAGGTTCCATCTGCTTTTTTCATAGCTGCCAGCAGGTTTTCACAACCAACTTTGATGGCATTCCCAACCATAACGTTTGAACGACTACCGCCAGCTGGTCCACTGTTTGGTGTCAGTTTCATATTGTTCATTACCAGTTTAATTTGTTCTGGTTTAATCCCTAAAGGTCTTAATGTTTCGTGAGCAAAGGTAAGGGTACCCATGTCAGCGCCCTGGCCATGATCTTCCCAGGAATTCCCAACAGTAACGCCATCTTTAGTTAATTCAATCCACATTTCTGCCGAGTCAGGACCATCAAGGCCGCAACCATAGACATTCAACGAAATCCCAACGCCATGCTTGATGTCTCCGCCTTTGGCATTTAATGCTTCAGCTTTAGCTTTAGCTTCTTTATAAAGTGGTCGGATGGTATCAATTGCCTGTGGCAATGCAATAACATCTGGAGGACAACCGTTTGGTGTGGTGTCTCCTTCGCGATAGACGTTTTTGTAGCGGAGTTCTAATGGATCTTCGCCCATTTCAGCCGCTAGCATATCAATTAAGGTTTCTGATGCAAATAAACTCTGTGGTGAGCCATAACCTCGGAAAGCTGATCCCCAGCCATGGTTGGTGGCAACTGTTCGGCCTTCGCCACGAATGTTGGGAATATTGTAACACGCGCCAATAAATTGAGAACCACGGGTAGTTACCAGATCACCGAATTCACAGTATGGACCATGATCAACTGACCAATCGGTTTCCATAGCTTTCAGGATACCATTTTCGTCGGCCCCCATTTTTACATTCATAAAGAAAGGTGAACGTTTTCCGGTATAGGTAATTTGTTGGTACATATCAAATTCCAGATAAACGGGTCGTTTTGTGATCAATGCGGCAACACCCAATAAACCTTCAATGGTTGGGCTGAATTTATATCCAAAAGTTCCCCCAGTTGGGTTTTGAACAATGAAATATTTGGTAGGATCAACGCCAATGGCTTCAGCAGTCATTAACTGATGGAAATGAAGGGCAATACTCTTGGAATGAACCATCAGGTTACCTTCTTCATCAAAATATGCAAATCCGACGTCTGGCTCCAATGGTAAATGTGGTTGACGGCCAACATAGAAGTCATCTTCAATTACATTTGGCAATTTTTCCATTAATGGTGCTGTTTCGTCACCTTTTACCACATTGGTAGTAAAATAAATATTTGGCGTACCAGGATGAATTTCAATCGCATCTTCTGCCATGGCTGCTGGTGCACTCATATATGGTAATAATTCTTCAATTTCGACAACAACTTTTTTAGCTGCGGCTTCTGCCTGTTCTGGCGTATCGGCCAGTACCATGGCAATCGCATCACCAAACTGGAAGATTTTTTTATCACATAAGATTGGTCTTTCCAGACCATCCCCTAAATTAGTTGGGAATGCCAAACCATTAATACGGTTGGTTCCGGGAACATCTTTAGCGGTGATCACTTTAAAGACGCCTTCCATTTTTTCAGCTTCTGAGGTATCAACCGAAATAAGATTTGCGTGAGAAACTTTCGCCTGTACCAATTTGATATGTAAGGTATTGGCTGGCATTTTTAATCCTAAGTCTGCTCCAAAGTCCCAGGTTCCGGTTACTTTTGCCAAAGCTGAAGGACGAGCCATTGTCGTGCCCATAATGGAAGCGCCTTCTTTTAATTGGAACCATAAATCTTCTTTTGTTACTTCGCCACGCATTAATTTTGCGGCATCCATAACGGCATCAATTATTGGTTTGTAACCGGTACAACGGCATACATTCCGGTTTTTCTGGAACCAGGCGCGAACTTCTTCCCGCGTTGGTTTACTATTTTCTTCCAGTAAAGCTTTTGCCGAAACAATGAAACCTGGTGTACAGAAACCACATTGAGCAGCGCCATTTACCATCCATGATAATTGTAAGGGATGCAGATTATCTTGTGTTCCTACTCCTTCAATAGTAATAATAGTCGACTCATCGTCAACTCGCTTCATTTTTGTAATACATGATCGCACAACCTTACCGTTTAATATAACTGTACAGGTTCCGCATTCGCCTTTTCCACAGCCAACCTTTGTTCCGGTTAAACCCTGTTGTTTTCTGATAACATTTGCTAAACTTGTTTCCGGATCAACAATAACTGTTTGAACCACTCCATTGATAAACAATGTCTTTTTTTCCACTTGAAATCCTCCTTAAAATATTGAATAAAACTATATGGGAGCTTAGAAAATCCCGCCCTTACCAAATCCACAATTGGGATAGTGACACTCTGGACAAGTGGAACATAAACCACCATGTCCAAGTCTTGAGATGTCTTTGGGGGTCAATCTTTCGCCTACCATCAACTTTGGTACCACCAAATCAAAAACTGTTCGGTGGCTGTACATGATGCAACCTGGTAATCCTAAAATAGGTGTGTCGCCTAAATACGAAAGCAAAAACATCGCTCCCGGCAAAGTCGGCGCTCCATAGGATACAAACTTAGCCCCTGTTTTTCTAATTCCCTCGGGGGTTACATCATCGGGGTCGACAGACATTCCACCAGTTACGGTGACAATGTCGGCACCCTCTGCGATTAATTCCAGGATACACTGAGCAATCATGTCTGAGTCATCCCGAGAAAAAACCTGTTTAAATACATATGAATCAAGTTCATCAAATTTTGCTCTGATCACATCGCCAAATTTATCTTCGATCCGACCATAAAAAATTTCATTACCGGTCGTAACAACACCCACTTTAAATCTTTTCAGTGGAAGCACTTCGACAATCGGTCCATTCTTATCACAGATTTCTTCCATCCTGACTAATTTATCATTTTCAATCGAAAGTGGAATGATCCGAGTCGCGCCGACCAGCGTTCCTTTTTTTACCATGGTATCGGTATGAAGGGTTGCCATCATCATTTCGCCCAATTCATTGATCTCCTGTAGCACTTGCACATTAATTTTTAGCAGTCCCGATTGAGTTGCTGTCATTGTCACTTTTCCTTCGGATGTGCCAATAAATTCAATCCCGATTCCTGAAGCCGCTTTTCCCAATCGCAGTGCTGCGTCATCTTCATGAATTGTGCCATCATTAAATTCAATAATAGCGATGTGCTCTTTTCCCATGTTCAGTAATCGGGAAATGTCTTCTTCCTGAACAATGTGTCCCTTTTTAAATGCTGCTCCTTTAAATGTTCCTGGAATAATTTGTGTCATATCATGGGCAAGGAACATCCCCACTGATTCCCGAACGGGCACTATCTTCATACTGAATCCTCCATTAGCTTGATCTGTATCATTTTCACTGCTTAACCTGTGACAGTATTATATATAGCAATAAACGTGCCAAATTTAAAAAGCCTGTAAAACAGGCTTTTTAAAAAAACGATCATAGTAACTGTATTATTTTTGATCATTTATTTATTTTTTGATGTTCGTTAATTAATCATCTGTTCTATTTATGATCATTTATCTACTAAAATCAGCCTTTATTAAAAAACTGATTTCTTATTGTTGAATAGTTTACCTTTTTATTACAAAAATTTATTTAATTTTTGTCATTATATATAACTTGGTTACGGTATCAAAACTCAAGTTAAGCCATCAAGTATACAATATATTAATTTTATAGTAAATTTCTATTCGACATATTGTCTATAAATTCAACTCGAATTACTTTTGACACCCTAACCCCAAAAAACAAGAAATAAAATTCTATTTAGCCAGCCGCATTCCTGCACCGGATAAGATCGCTTCCGTATCGGCATCGCTAAGATTTAAATCAAACCATTGTTTATAATAGTCTTTGACGGTCTGGGTTAAATCGATATCGGCGAAACGATCGGGATAAAAGGTTTTGGCAATAAATAAGGCGGCCATATGGGGTTCCATGGAACCGGGATGGCCCCAGCGGGTGACACCCACCGGCAGGGTGGTGACCTGCTGCTCGGCCACGGCTTTTAATCCTGACCATTTGGGATCGGTGAGCATATACTTGCTGGCATTGATGTCATTGGCGATAATGGCATCGGGATTCCAGCGGTAGATCTGTTCCAGGGTAGTCATAGTTTTCTCGGCATCGGTGATCAGGCTGCCACCTTCGGTTGAGACATTGATGATTCCGGCAGCATCGGTGATCTGGCTGCAGAGATCACCGGCCAGATCGGTTCGAGCGGCCTCATTGACAGCATGGTAAACTCGCGGTCGGGCAGCATCCGGCAGGTCGC
>JAQUWM010000190.1 GCA_028692885.1 Acetobacterium sp.
TACCAGCATTGCTGTCTAAAATATGTTTCATCGGATTTCATGACCAATCAAACCCTGCGACAGCGGTTTCAGATTGAGGAAAAGAATTATTCAACTGCCTCAAGAATTATTGCCGACACGATTGGTGCTGGATTGATTAAAGATTATGACCCGGTGAGCAAATCCAAAAAGTCGAATTAGTAATGAATAATTGTTACTGGAAAGAGAAGAAAAATGCCAGGATATCTGATGAGCAGACCTCTCTAGATATCAGACTCCGGAGAGCATTTTAAGCAAAGTAATAGAATAAATAAACACAGATGAATTCCTATAGGCTAATTTTTGGCTTTTGATTTCATGTTGCAAATATGCGATTAAAAGCATATTATAAGAATATAGTTTACCTAATAGGTAAATGGTTTTTCTCTGGGCGGGGTAATGTATGTGAAGATTGGGTATAAGAATAAAAGAATTGAAAAACTACTTTCTAATCCCAAATATGCGATAAAAGAATTAGGAAGCGATATAGCAGAAAAAGTCTACTTAAGGAAGGATCAAATCGAGGCGGCTGATTCTTTAGAGATTATGATTGTAGGTAGAATTGGGAGATGTCATCCCCTACATTATGATTTTGAGGGCATGTTTGGTCTCGTTTTAAAGGATCAGGTGCGATTAATTGTTCTGCCTGATGATGAGCAAGACTACAAAGATTATGGCGAAATAATTAAGTGTCGGGCTGTAAAGATTATAGGGGTGGTGGATTACCATGGACAAAAAAACGAATGGCTATTTAAATGATATGATTATACCCCCGGGAGAAACAATCAAAGAATTGCTGGAAGATAGAGGTATGACTCAAGAGGAACTGGCTATCAGATTAGATATGAGTACCAAGCATGTTAGTCAAATGATCACAGGAAAAAAACCGATCAGTTATCAAACAGCGCTTAAATTTGAAAGTGTTTTTAACGTACCAGCAAGTTTCTGGAACAACCTTGAACGTATGTATCGAGAAAAAATTGTAAAATGTGAACAAAGTAACCAAATTGCTGAAGAAATAAGTATTCTTAAAGAAATACCGTTTAAACAATTAGTTGAATATGGTTATATAAAACCTGTTTCTTCAAGCAAGGATAAGGTGCTAGCTGCGCGAAGTTTTTTGGGGGTATCGAATCTTTTATGTGTCGATACGTTGATGGAGCAATTAGCATTTAGAAAATCAGATAAAGCAAAATATTCAATTTATGCTCTAGCATCTTGGGTGAGAATGTGTGAAATAGAAACGAGTAAAATTGAAGTAAATAAGTTTAATAAAGAAAAGCTTAAGAAATATCTGGCGGAAGTAAAAAGCTTAATAGGAACGGCCCCAAATGTCTTCATTCCCAGGCTTATTGAAATCTTTGCGGATTGCGGAATTGCTTTTAGTTTACTTAGACATTTAACCAAAGCACCTGTACAGGGAATGACCAGACATTTAAAAGAACGGGTTATATTGGGTATGACTATTAGAGGGAAAAGCGCAGACATCTTTTGGTTTTCGCTTTTTCACGAAATCGGGCATATTCTTCTGCATAGCAAGAAAGATATTTTTATTGATTTAGAAACTGGAAATCATGATTGTCAAAAAGAGATTGAGGCGAATGAGTTTGCAGCAAAAACGTTAATACCAGAAGTAGAATATGAAAACTTTAAAGAGATGCGCTCTTTTAGTGTAACCAATGTGAAGGCTTTTTCAGAAAGGGTAGGAATACATCCTTGTATCATCGTAGGGCGCCTGCAAAGAGAAGGTTTAGTTAAATATAACGACAATAGTTTAAATGCATTCAAAATAAAATATGAATGGGCTAGTTGATCATAAAATTGCTGAAAAAATATTATTTTTGACCCCCGGATTGACCCCCGCCAGAAATTTTGAAAGAAAAACGTTAACTATCGGAAACAAACGAAAAGAACTCGAAAAAACAGAACTGATTATAAGGCCAATATGAAGAATAGAGAAGCAGTGCCTGTTCACGATAGTTAACAAAAATTTCGGAGGTAGGACTTAAAATCCCGCGATGGCAACATCATACCGGTTCGACCCCGGTCTCGGGCACCAATATCAAGCAAGAATTTACCGAAGGTTTAAGGCCTTCGGTATTTTTCTTTTTGTAAAAAATTACATTAAGAATATTTTTGACAGCATCTTTGACAGCAAAACATAAATAGGGAGCCGGTAACAATGACCGACTCCCTTCTGATATTGCTTTAGTTATTTCGCTTTGCGCTTATTGGATTTGGTTGCGTCCATGACTTTAATCTGTATTTCGTGGGTGGTAACCTTATCTTCAATGCGCTCTAAGCGGTCTGTATGGTCGTCAATTTTATTGGCGACGTGATCCAGTGTGGTGATTAGGAATTTCATGTTTTTATCGGTATCATCCCGAAATGCGAACAGCTGATCCAATTTTTCGTTTGCAACTTTTTGAGCATCAGTGAGGCCACGAATCTTCTCAGTAAACTCGTTTTCCATGCGGAGCTGATTAGAATCAACTTTATCTATTTTTGTTTCAAGGTTATCCAGTTTATCAACGATTTGTTTAAGTAATTTTTCCACAAATATTCCTCCATTAATCCACTTTAGCAATTAACATCATTTTAAAAGATACCCTTATGCAAAAGTCTAACAAATAATGGCATGGTTTACCACCTAACCAGAATGTTTTGTGAAGGTGGTTTGTCTACGGCAATTCTTCGGCGTTGCATCGTTAGATTATATTCCCGACATTTTGCCGGTTGCTTTCAGAAAGCAAGACAAGGAAAGTAGTTCTCATTACGCTCTGGCTTCCTGGATTAGAATGGGGGAGCTAATGGCGGGGGAGATTGAAACCCTGACCTTTAGTGAAAAGAAATTAAAGGA
>JAQUWM010000191.1 GCA_028692885.1 Acetobacterium sp.
ATCGACCTTCTTTTGCCAATGCCGGTAGATTCCGGGAAGCAAGTCAGGTTCTGTGCGAAAGTTTTGAAACGTGTTTCGATCGTCTCCAGGTTAACACTTCCGATTATGTAGTGATCGTCACAAGGGGTCATCGCCATGATGCCGTATGCCTGAGACGGGTGTTGGATTCAAATCCCGAGTATTTGGGAATGATTGGCTCAAAACGCCGGGTTAAAAGTCTGATGGAACTGCTTGTTGAAGAAGGCCTCGATGAAGAAAAGCTGAATCAGGTATATTCCCCAATTGGTTTGAAAATAGGTGCCATTACCCCGGAAGAAATTGCGATCTCAATTATTGCTGAGATCATCAGTAAGAAAAGATTGGGTCAATCGTCTTTGGAGACCCCGAAGAAAAAGCAGATCAATCAGTCTGATTGTGACAATGAGGTGCTGGAAAATCTGGCCAAAGACGATACCGAAAAACGGGCGATCATAACGGTGGTATCAAAAAAAGGATCAGTGCCAAGAGGGCCTGGTGCCAAGATGATCATATGGTCTGATGGACGAAGCTGTGGAAGCATTGGAGGGGGTTGCAGTGAAGCGGAGGTCAGCGTAGCTGCCCGAGAGCTTCTTTATTCAGGAAGTGGTTATCGCTTAATGAAAGTCGATATGACCGGATCGGTTGCCGAAGATGAAGGAATGGTTTGTGGTGGAATCATGGATGTTTTAATTGAAGTTTATTAGTCTCAAGGCTAAAACTCATAATTGAAATTAGGTCATATTAATCAGAGCGGAAAAGAAGATTATCGATATTTTTAGAGGAACAGTTAAGGTTAAAGAAACCGGTCATGCCTATGCAACGCTGGCCGAAATCCTGATGATCAAAAACAGCGGCACTGGGAAGCCCCGTAAAGAGATAAAAGGAAAAATGCCAGCCAAGACAAACGAATAAATTGTCAGAATTTGCGTTTCCGATTAAACAGAAAACGCATCCTGATCGGGTACGTAGTGATTGTAATCTATGGTAATGACAGCATGGTAGGTAGGATTTATTTTGTAAATTTCAGTGGTGATCATAATCTTCAATTCCTCATTGCTCCATTCAACATCAAACGGAACCACCACATCAAAAATCAGGTTGGAATGGTTAAAGCCCCAAACCACCCGAAAATCGTGAATATGGATATCAGATGAAATAGTTGCAATGGCTTGTTCAACTTTTTGTTTGAGGATGTTTGTTTTTTCATCATCGGTAATAACCGGATCCATATGAATAATCAGATGAATATGCATATCTTTTAGAAAATCGCGTTCAATTTGATCAATCACACTGTGACTGATCAAGCAGTCCAGTTCAGCCGGTACCTCGCAGTGAATCGAGGCATAGGTTTTGGATTCCCCATAATTGTGGATTATTAAATCATGAAGACCAATGATGTGTTCGTATCCGAGGATTTTTTTATAGATGCGATCAACGAGTTTGTTCGTCGGAGACATGCCAAGCAATGGACTGATGGTTTCCCGAACTAGATTAATACCGCTGAAAATAATAAATAGGGCAACAACCATACCCATGTAGCCATCCAGATTAAAGCCGGTTAAATAGGTAACGATGGTCGCCACAAGTACTGAAGCGGTGGCGATAATGTCGTTTCGGCTATCGATGGAAGTTGCCACTAGCGTCAAGGAATTAATGGTTTTTCCGATTTTTCGATAAAATAAACATTGCCAAAGCTTGATTAAAATCGAAGCAATCAAAATGACCACGGAAATCATACTGAACTGGGGTAATTCTGGATGCAGTATTTTTTCAAAAGCACTTTGAATCAGTTGTAATCCCAGAAATAGAATAATGAATGAAACAGCCAGGCCGGAAATGTATTCCATGCGCTGGTGTCCAAAGGGATGGTTTGCATCGGCCGGTTTACCGGAAAGCTTAAAGCCCAGCAGGGTAACCAGCGATGATCCGGAGTCGGATAGATTATTGACCGCATCGGCGATGATGGAAATGCTGTTAAACAATAAACCGACAGTTATTTTGATAATGAAAAGGAGCAGATTTGATGTGATTCCAACGATGCTGGCAAATTTTCCGTAGCTTTCCCGAACTCTTGAATTTCCAGTATTTTTATAATTTTTGATTAGTTTCTTTATTAATATACTTGTCACAATTAGATTACCTTTCTAAGCTGTGTTTGTTTTCATCAGGTCAAGCTGACCATCAAAGGTTAATAAAATATAGTTACCTGACTATTATAACCTAAAATGGTCTAATCACAAAATAAGGAAAAAATCCTGGTAGCTACCAGGATTTTTCAAGTTAAGCACTTATTTTAAAACATATTTTAAGCAGCCAACAATGCTGTGGGCAGTTAAAGTACTTTGGCCAAATTTTTCGGCATAATAATCGCCAGCTTTGCCGTGATAAAATACCCCGGCTCGGGCGGCTTCAAACAAGTCCACGTTTTGTCCGGCAATTCCGGCAATCATGCCAGCCAAGACATCACCGCTCCCCCCGGTTGCCATCCCCGGGTTTCCCGTGGAATTAAACCAGATTTCACCATTGGTGCCAAAAACCATGGTACGATAGCCTTTTAGTACCAGAACCACCTGGTATTCGGTGGCAAATTTCTGACCGTAACCGATAGGATCTTTTAAGATATCCTCCCGAGGCACATCAATAAGTTTCGAAAATTCACCAAAATGAGGCGTGATTACCACCGGCGTTTTTGACTCTTTTAAGGCATCACCTACCACCGCCAGGTGATGGATGCCATCGGCATCAATCACGACTGGCAGGCTGCTTTCCAGTAGATGCTCCAGAATAAAGCTATAATTTTTGGCTCGCCCAATTCCTGGGCCGATCAAAACGACTTTTTTTCGGTCATTTTT
>JAQUWM010000192.1 GCA_028692885.1 Acetobacterium sp.
ATGGCGGCAATTTCGTCCTCGGCCTGTTCCACGGCGATCGCCATGGTGTTACTCTGGGCAGTAAAGAAGTCCAGCAGGGTGGTTGATGGGGACATCGGATAGGCCGAATAAAAGCGGATCCCGGCGGCCACGGCGCCTAAGCCAATGGCGGTGTTACCAGATAACAGCAGGTGGTCGGAAGTTTGAGCCAGCGGACAATCATAATGCGAATCCAATAAATCGTAGCCCATATTGATGGCACTTAAGTTGATCTCGACCAGATCAGCCCGCAGACTGGCCTGGATAATCGTAGTGGTGTGATCAAGGGGGATATTAAAGAGCTTAAGCAGTGCTCCGATAGCAACACTGCTAATCACTTTGGGGTTGCCAAGATCTGTGGCAATCTTTTTAAGGGGTAACTTAATAGCACGGAAATCGTCAAGTGGCAATGACTCGTCGCATAGAATAAAGCCATCATAAGAAAGCTGCGGCTGGTGTTCCTGATAGCTTGTTTCGTCAATCGCAAAGATACCATCCAGGGTATCACGGTGAGCGTGAAGGGGTTGGTTGCCAAACCGGATCTGGGTAAAATTATGGCCACCCCGAACCCGGGACATAAAATCACGGATCGTAAAAAGATGACAACCCGATTGCTTCAGAATTTTTTCAAAAAGAGCGGACATTGTTTCAATGCCATCTCCGGCGGCTCCGCCTAAAAGGATGTTATACAAACTGAACCCTCCATTCAAAATAAGATAGCCAATGATAAACACGGCGTATTTAGTATTTACCCAAATTATTGCGATTTTCTTCTTTCTTAAAGAAAATATTTTTTCTTGTCAATTGCAAACGAATAGGCTATAATAATTAAGTCGTGCTAGACGGAGAGTTAGCGGTGCTTTGTAACCTGCAATCCGCTGTAGCAGGGTTGAATTCCCCATCGAGGCGCCAAGGTTTGAGGTCAGCCAGAGGAAAGTGGCGTTGAGAGTTGGACCCTTCGCAATAGAAACTTATGAACCCCGTCAGGTCAGGAATGAAGCAGCGGTAAGTAAGACCTTTTATGTGCCGGAGGATCATCTGATTTGAGCTAACTACCTGTGTAACGCTTGGAAGTTGGTAGTCGAAATGGGGTGCACGACAAAAAAGTTTATCTAATGCCAGACGTCGTCTGAGATTAGATAGGCTTTTTTTATTATCTGGATCAATACGCTTTTATCCGGCCTGACTGGATAAAAAGGTTGATTTCGGCTATAATAAGGTCATGAAAAATTTTGAACTATTTAAACAAAGCTATCATATCAAACTGAACCCTCAGCAGGAAAAAGCAGTGGTTCGTATCAGTGGGCAAAGTCTGTTGCTGGCGGTTCCGGGCAGCGGAAAAACGACCGTGATTATCTATCGGATTGCCTATATGCTGCGGGTTGCGCAAATCGACCCGGCCAAGATCCTGACCCTGACCTTCAGCCGGATGGGTGCTCGGGATCTTAAAGCACGCTACATTAAACTGTTTGGGGCATCCGAGGCGGAAACCCTTCACTTTAGCACCATCCACAGTTTTGCGCTGAGCGTGATCCGCTACTATGAACGAACGTATCGTCGTCGGGCTCATGCGGTGCTCGGCAATACCACCCCGGTGATTCGGGATTTGTATCGGCAGCTGTTCAAGGAGTATCCCGGGGAAATTGAATTGAGCGAAATCTGTCAGCGGATTGGTTTTTGTAAAAACATGATGCTGACAGCCGATGAAATTAAATTGCTGCCGACAATGGAAGTTGATTTTGAGCAAATTTATGACGCCTATGAAAGCCATAAACGCCAAGAACAGTTGATGGATTTTGATGATATTCTAAAATATGCCTGGCGACTGTTAAAAAAATATCCCGAAATGCTGGCCTTTTTTCAGAACCAATACCCCTATATTCACTTAGATGAAGCTCAGGATACCTCGAAAATTCAGTTTAAAATCATTGAGCTATTAGCTGGAGAAAGCGGTAATCTGTTTATGGTGGGGGATGAAGATCAGAGCATCTACGGTTTTCGGGGTGCCTTTCCAGAATCGCTGCTATCGTTTAAAGAGACCTGGCCTCAGGGCGAGGTGCTTTTGATGGAAACCAATTACCGCAGCACCCGACAGATTGTTGAGAAGGCCAATGCCTTTATTAAGCTGAACCACCAGCGCTATCAAAAAGAGATGGCTGTTCCCGAGGGGCGGGATGACAATGGTGTACCGATTGCCCGTGAATGGGTCAAATCCAGTGAAGCCCAATACCAGTTGATCATCGCCGCAATTAGGCGGGAAGGCAAAGAAATAGCAGTGCTCTACCGTAATAACGAGTCGGCCATTCCGTTGGTCGATTTGCTTGATCGGGAGGGAATTGCTTACCATATCAAAGAACACCAACCGCAATTTTTCAGTCATTTTCTGATCAGAGATATTCATCTTTTTTATCAGTTTGCCAATAATCCCGGTGATCTCAATCTATTTACCCAGGTCTATTACAAGATTGATGCGGCCATCTCGCGGGAAACCATCAAGCAGCTTGGCAATCAGCTCAAGCCCGGCGAAGATGTCTTTGATGCGTTAATTAGAAGCAGCGATGACCGGGCTTGGCAGGTTAAACGGCTAAAAGATCTGAAAGCGGGTTTTCAGAAATTAAAAACGGTATCGCCGGCACAAGGGTTAGCGATGATTCTCGATGATTTAGGGTATCGCTCTTATTTGAATTTCCGGATCAGCTCTGGTCAGTCTGAACAAAACCTGGAACAAAAGCTGTCGGTTTTGAATATTCTTGCTGGCCGAGTTTCCAATTTTTCAGAATTTTTTAATAAACTGGAAAGGCTGGCCGAAAAACTTCAGGAGCCGCCCATCAATAAAGGAAAAATCCCT
>JAQUWM010000193.1 GCA_028692885.1 Acetobacterium sp.
GATGGACACCGTCGCCATTGAGATTAACCGGGGCTGGCATCAAGCCTTTATTGGACTGGGTACCAATATGGGTGACCGCAATCAGAACTTAACTGAGGCGATCACAGCCATTAAAAACACTCCGGGGATTGAAGCCCTAATCCAATCAACCATCATCGAAACCGAACCCTGGGGTTACACTGATCAGGATGCTTTTCTTAATTGTGTGCTAAAAATCAGGACCACCCTACCACCACATACCCTGATGAGCCTGCTGCTTGACATTGAACAGGGACTCAAACGGGAACGCACAATCCACTGGGGACCGCGGACAATTGATTTGGACATCTTATTCTACGACAACCTGATCACTGATGATCCCGATGTGATTCTGCCCCACCCCCGCATCCAGGAGCGGGCTTTTGTGATGGAATCAATGGCCGAAATTGCCCCTTATTTTGTCCATCCACTGCTCAATAAACGCATGATCGAAATTTTGGACAATTTAAAAAACGCATAAAAAAAGAGGCCGTTAAAATTTATTGACGGCCTCTTTTTATTTTAATATCCACTTAAATAAGTTGAATTAAAAATTTGTGCAAATTGAACTGCTAATTGCGCAGTGTGCGGGCGAGGGTCTGACCCCTTGGTCATCACGGTTCGCCCGTTAAATATATAATTCAACTTTTATAAATAATGCTATCCAAAACAAATCGCATAGGCGGTTCGGCTCGGACTGGTCAACCCCACCTCAGTCACCGTGACGCCAATTTCTGTTTCGGCATTTTCGAACAGCTCAAAGATTTTTTTCCCGGATTCCAGCCAAAATCCCTCTTCACCGGGATAGATCCAATCCTTAATCTCGACGCCATAACGATTTTTGACATCTCGAATCAATGCTTCTCTGGCAAATTGACAGGCAAAATTACAAAGTTCCATAATAATATACTGATCCAGGACATTGTCCCGGGAAAAGCAATAGTTTTCAATTTCTGCACCAGCCGTGACAATATTTGGAAAAATATAGCTCGTCTTCGCAATTTTTTCGACCCCAATTTCACTTACAAATTCGATGCCATCGAGGGTGAAATGTGTCGCATCAATGATTTTCGCTTCGGAAATCCGATATAGAACCTTCGGTTTGGGAATATTTCTTGCGGACTCAAGAATCCGTTCAATCGGAAGTGCCCGCTTTGACCCTTTTTTCATCCGGATATGTTCATAAAATTCGACTTCATTCAAGAAAAATCCCAGATTAGTCATTGTAATGCTATTCACCTTGACACCCGCCCTCTTTTAATAAGCCCGGGCAAAGTAAGCCATTTTTTGCGCCGGCTTACCGCAACATACGCATTTTCCTTCATACAATACTTCTTGCTCATCATCGAAAGGAACACAACGGATTGACGCCCCAGTATCTTCCTTGATCTGATCTTCACAACTGCGGTCGCCACACCACATGGCTTTGATGAATCCCGGGTTTTCTGCTAAATTCTTTTTGAATTCATCGATGTTTTCCGCTGTTGATGTTTTTTCTTCCCGCATTTTCAAGGCTTTATTAAATAGGTTCGCCTGAATTTCGATCAGTAAGTCATCAACCGCCTGAGCGAGATTGTCCAAACTGACCGGGATTTTTTCGCCGGTATCCCGACGCGCCAGCACACATTGGCCATTTTCAATATCCCGCGGGCCGATTTCCAAACGGATCGGTACGCCCTTCATTTCCCATTGATTAAACTTCCAACCAGGAGAATAGCCATCCACATCATCGACCTTAACTCTAAAGTCTTTTCCCAGCGTTTTGCTGATCTCCCAAGCTTTGTCGAGAACCCCTTCTTTATGTTGGGCCACCGGAATGACGACCACTTGAATCGGGGCAATTTTGGGTGGTAAAACCAAACCATTATCATCCCCATGAACCATAATGATACCACCAATTAACCGGGTTGATACACCCCAGGAGGTATGATACGGAAAGGACTGCTCATTATTCCGATCGAGATAGGTAATTTCAAAGGCCTTGGTGAAATGCTGGCCCAGATTATGTGAGGTCCCGGATTGGAGCGCCTGACCATCATGCATCAGCGCTTCCATGGTATAGGTCGCATCGGCACCAGCAAATTTTTCTTTGTCGCTTTTTCGACCCACTACCATCGGCATGGCCAGGTGGCTTTCGGCAATTTCGCGGTAGATTCCCAGCATCTTCATGGTTTCTTCCTGGGCTTCTTCGGGCGTTTCGTGGAGCGTATGCCCCTCCTGCCATAAGAACTCAGAGGTTCTTAAAAACGGCCGGGTGGTTTTTTCCCAGCGGACAACCGAACACCATTGATTATATAAATAAGGGAGTTGCCGGTAGGAATTCAGCCACTTTGAGTACATACTGCAAATGATCGTTTCGGAGGTGGGGCGTACTGCCAGTCGTTCGGCCAGTTCTTTACCACCACCATGGGTTACCCAGGCTACCTCAGGGGCAAATCCTTCAACATGTTCGGCTTCTTTCGTTAAGAGGCTTTCTGGAATCAGAAGCGGAAAATACATGTTCTCATGACCAGTTTCTTTGAAGCGTTTATCATAAGCACCCTGGATCAGTTCCCAAATGGCATAACCATAGGGTCTGATCACCATAAAACCCTTTACCGGAGAATAATCCACCAATTCTGTTTTGGATATAACATCGGTATACCATTGGGGGAAATCTACCGCCATGGGTGTGATTTCTTTGACTTGATTTGTCTGTTTTTTTCCCATTGTTCTTCTTTCTCAGACTTCGTCTGTTAAACAAAAAAATCACCTGCGCAAGCAAGTGATTTTTAGTGGTTATCGAGTAATTATTTTACTTCGACGCTTCCGCCAACTTCTTCAATTTT
>JAQUWM010000071.1 GCA_028692885.1 Acetobacterium sp.
GCCATCTGTTTGAAGCCGGGTTTGGTAAAAAACAGATGAAACAGTATGTGGAAGCCAAAGTCACATCCGCGGGACGGTTTGTAAAACCCCACCGGATGATGCTTCTTCAGGCCGATATCAAGTATGCCTTGAAGCTGCCCATTGGCAGGAATGGCAAAATGATCCAAACCTATTTATCAGCCGCTATTGATGACTGTACCCGCTATGTCGTTGCCTCCGGTTTTTATGCCCATCAGGAGGCAACCATCGTGGAAGATACCCTGCATCAGGCGATTTTAACATGCGGAAAACCCATGGCCCTTTATCTGGATAATGGAAAGCAATATACGTCCATACAGCTCACTAAAATATGCGCAACACTTGGTATTCGTTTAATGTATTGCAAACCATATTCTCCAGCTAGTAAGGGCAAGATCGAAAAATTTAATCATTTCGTCAATGCCTTTATGGCTGAAGCCAAAGCTGCCAAAATAAAAACCCTGGAGGCATTAAACCACCTGTGGCGGGTCTGGCTGGAAGCCTATTACCATGATAAGCCCCATGATGCCCTGGGTGAAGGGATAAGCCCCAAAATGGCCTTTAATCGGGATAGCCGCAGCCTGACCTTTCTGGATGTCAATCTGGTTGCCGAAGCATTCCTCCATCATGAGCAGCGGCGGGTTGATAAGAGTGGTTGCATCAGCTTTAAAGGGCGAAAATACGAGGTGGGCCTGAGTCTGATTGGCGCAACGGTTACCATCGCTTTTGATCCCCTGCAGGATGAAACCCTCACCATCACCTACCGTGACATGGCGGCCTTTGAATCAAAACCCCTGGCAATTGGTGAGTTTTGCCAGAAAGCGCCCAAAGTCCCGGAACATCTGCTGCCGACAGAGCCGGAAAGTTCGCGATTTCTGGATGGCCTGGAAAAGAAGTATGACCAGGAAAAACGTCAGGTCGCCAATGCCATCTCCTTTGGCACCTATAAAAAGGCGGTGACTGATCATGTATGAATCGTTTTTCGAGATGACCGGCACCCCTTTTGTCCGGGATATCCCCACCGCTGCCCTGTATGAATCCACTTATGGGGCAGAAATTCTGGGCCGACTGTCCTATGCCGCCGATCGTCAGCTGTTTGCCGTCCTGACCGCCGACCCGGGATGCGGCAAGTCGACCATAATCCGGAAATTTACCCAATCCCTTCCCAGTGATGGTTATGTCCTGCTCTACCTGTCGGATTCCAAACTGACACCCCGGTGGTTTTATAAAGGGCTCCTCGATCAACTGGGGATTGAATCCAAATTTTACCGCGGCGATGCCAAAAGACAGTTGCACAAGGAAATCGAGATTATCCGTGGGGTCCAGAAGAAAAAAGTCGTCTGTGTGCTGGATGAGGCGCATCTGCTGGATAAAGAAACCCTCGAAGAATTTCGTTTTTTGCTTAACTTCAAATTTGATTCCATGAGCCCCATGTCACTAATTCTGGTCGGCCAGTCTGAACTCTGGGAAAAAATGAAACTCCAGCGTTATGCCGCCATCCGGCAACGGGTCGATCTGAATTGTGTGCTCCCGCACCTGGACGCCTCACAAACCGCTTCCTATATCCAGTGTCACCTTGCCTACGCCGGTTGCGATCACGAACTTTTTACCGATAAGGCGATGGATGAGATTTATCGCTGTTCCACCGGAACCATGCGGATTATTAACCGGATTTGTGAAAAGTCTCTGATGTACGCCTGTCAGCAACGTAAGAAGCTCATTGATGATCATGCCGTTCGCTATGTCATCGAGCATGAAATGCTCGGAGGTGATCGCCAATGATTGAATATGAATGTCTTCAAACCGTTGGCAAACGAACCACCCGATGGTCCTGCACCATGGAACTCAAAAGAAAGCAGCCACCTTATGAACTGGAGCTCTCCGCAAGGGGACACCACTTTCATATCCTGTTCGGAAAACATGCCTATGGGAATTTTCTCTGCATTCCCAACTGGGACATCGGCTGCGAACTGGCCGACTACGGTGATACCTTCTGGAATACCGAACGACTTTCCCGGCACATGAAAAAAGCAGATGCGATCTCGATCGCTCAAGCATTAGCAGTGATCCGGGAATACTTGAACTAATCCTTGCGATTCGGGGCATCAGCCCCGAATTATTATCGCTTTCAATGACAGCTTTATGAGCAGAACGACGACAACTTATGAGATCAGTTTAGTGCCAACCGAGCAAATCTTTGACAATTGAACCTTATCGATGACTTTAATTTTACCTCGGGATAGGTTCACATAACCCTCGTTTTCAAAGTATTTTAGCATTCGGGATACGACTTCCCGGGCGGAACCAACATATTTGGCAATTTGCTCATGGGTCATATTAATGGTATTCGAACCGGTTCGGGCAACCTCATCCAGCAGGAAGATGGTCAGACGTTTATCAAAACTCATAAAGAGAATTTGTTGCATCGCCCACATCACATCGGAAAAACGATCGATCATCGATTTATAAGAAAAATTTTCGGCATGGATATTTTCGTTGCAGATCTGTTGAAAGACGGCGGACTGGAGCAGGAGCACTTCACAATCTTTCTCGGCATCAATATGAACATCAAAGGTAATATTCTCTAAGATACAGGAAGCCGATAAGAGGCAGACCTCATCGGCGCCCAGCCGATAAAGAGTGATATCCCGACCATCTTCTGATAAAATATAGGTACGCAATTCACCGCTTTTGATCAGCAATACACCGACACAGTCGTTTTCGCCACGATGAATATTCTCACCCCGTTGATAGTTTACTGGTATGGCATTTTCCAATAGCATAGTTTGCTGATTTTGATTTAAATGATCCCAAAAGGTTAGGACCGTTTGGATAAAGGTAAGATCGGATTCGTTTAACATTTTGATACCTCGTCTATCGTTTAAGTAATAGTATAGCATAATAATTTTGATTCTACTTTAAAAATCAGGGTATAAAGTGGTACGATAAAGCATCGATATAAGGAGCGTTTTATGAATAAAGAAATAAGAAAAGATCTGGAGCTAAAACGGCTGGAAGCCAGAGACTTTACCCAGTTTAATGATATCCTCAGGTATGCCTTTCAAGTGACGGACGAACAGCTGTTAAAAGTGGGTTGGAAACATGATGAGATTAAGCGGTCAAAATTTCCGATTCTGGAAAAGGCGGAAGTGATCGGCTGGTTTGAGGATGAACGCCTGGCAGCTCAGATCGCCGTTTATCCGCTTCAGGTCAATATCAGTGGCAGTATCTATGAGATGGGCTATATTACCGGGGTGGCCACCTATCCAGAATACATGGGCTTGGGTCTGATGTCAGGATTGATGAAAAAAAGCCTGGAAACGATGTACGAACGAAATCAGTGTATTTCTTTTTTGTTCCCTTATTCACATCCGCTTTATCGTCATAAGGGCTGGGAGGTCGTATCGGATAAAATGACCTTCCATATCCGGGATCATCAGCTCCCCCGAAATATCGATGTACCGGGACGGGTGAAACGGGTGAAGGAGAACAGTCCCGACCTCATCGCCCTTCATGACGCTTTTGCCAGACAAACCCATGGCTGCCTGATTCGCAACGAACTAGTCTGGGAGGAATACTGGCGCTGGGATGTCGAAGATGTCACGGTGGCCATTTATTATGGCGTAGATGATCGGCCGCTGGGCTATTTGGTTTATCTGATTGAGAACGATGTCTTTCATGTCAAAGAGATGGTGTACATGAATCAGGAAGCAAGAAAAGGACTCTGGGGATACATTGCCGCTCATGAATCAATGATCAATGAGGTGGTTGGCAATAATTATAATAACCATACCGTATCGTTTTTATTCGGAGACAGCGATATGAAAGAAACGATCCGGCCCTATATCATGGCTCGAATCGTGGATTTTGAAGGGTTCTTCAATCAGTATCACTTTTCCAACACCGAAATTAATGAATCGGTGACTTTTGATATTATCGACACGGTGTTAGAGTGGAATAATCGCAGCTTTACGGTCAAGTTTAACCAGGGTGAGACCCCGGTTTTAGTCGATGAACCCTCGGAAAACAGGGTCAAAGTGGAAATCGGTATTTTGACCTGTATGCTGTTGGGTTATAAACGGCCCACCTACCTCCAGCAAATCGAACGGCTGGAGGCCAGCAAAAAAACGGTTGCGATCCTGGAGAGTATCATCGCCAATGAGAAAATTTATTTCTCGGATTATATTTAAGCAAACAGAAAAACGATTGATAATCAATCGTTTTTTATTTTTGTTTTAAAATGAAAAGCTGATCATAAGATAGTGTAAAACTCAATTAAGGTTTTTTTATTGCACAGAAATCTTATTTTTGAATGAATGATCAGATCACCTTAGCGGTATTATGACAATTGAATCTTAAAGAATGAAAGAAAGCTGCGATCAAAAAGAGTAAAATTATTTAATAAGTGATTAACTTTGTTAAAAAATTTGCGAAATTGAATCTGAAATTCAGGAAAGAAGCATAGACCTTTTTCTATTCAATTAACCCGATGAAACTTCGAGGGTAAAAATTCGCTAAGATTGAGTTTTTAGGCAAGGCTGAGATTGTAGGCTGTTAATATTTATACTTTCTCAGAAAGAAGCCAAAAAATCTAACTAAAAAAATCAGGTTCTATTTTTTTAGCTTTAAGTAAACGTTTTAATGAATTTTCGTAAAGAATTGCAGAAAGGGTGAATTATTACTCTGGAATAGCGACGATAAGGGGGTGAAATGCAATCTCGGATAAATTCCATATTTCCTATTGTAATTCAATTTTTTAAATGTATAATTAAGTTCGATTTGAGGCTCCAAAAAAGACAAAATGAGAACGCCTTATTTAATAAGAAGAAAATTGACAAAAAAGGCAGATACGGCTTGTGAAAAGGTAAAATAAAGTTAAATTAAGTTATCGTTTGAAAGAAGCAAATGCAATGAACTGGCGGTAATGCATAATAAATCGAGTAGAATGTTGGAGTAAAACGAAATGCGAAGAGAAGAGACGGGAATTGTCATCGAAATCAGCGAAAGCAAGGCAAAAGTTAAGGCCAGCCGTCACGGAGATTGCGAAAATTGCGGGGTCTGTCCAGGCGATAATGCAATGGTTTTAGAGGTTCAAAACCCGATTGGCGCCAAAGTTGGCCAGCGGGTGGCTTTTGAAATACAGGAAGCAAACATGCTGTTGGCAGCTTTTGTGGTTTACATCCTCCCGCTGTTGGCACTTTTGGCAGGAGCCATCAGCGGTGGGGTGCTGGGGAATAATCTGGGGCAAAATGTTCTGGTCTGTCAAATTGGTGGCGGAATATTTTTCTTTGCCATCGCAGTCGTCTATATGAAACGCTACGATCGTGCGGTAAAAAAAAATGATAACCTGCTGCCAGTAATCACAAAAATCTTGAATTAGTTCGGATCGAGCCTGAAAAATCAAAATAGATTAATTGAAATTAGCAAAGGAAAAAAGAGGTGTGAAAAATGATTAAATCATTTCGCGGCGGGGTTCATCCCAAAGACAGCAAATCGTATACTTCGGGAAAATCCATCGAAACTGCCCCGGTGCCGGAGGTTGTGGTTATTCCCATGAGACAGCATATCGGCGCAGCCAGTATACCGATCGTAAAAAAGGGGGAGCTGGTAAAAAAAGGTCAGGTTATTGGAGCTGCGGATGGATTTGTATCCAGCAATGTCCATGCTTCCATTTCTGGACAAGTTATTGACGTAGGTGATCATCCTCATCCGGTATTCGGAAAGTGCATGGCTGTAGTCATTAATAGCGATGGGCAGGATGAATGGGTGGCGGGGATCCCGCTACAACGAAATTGGGAAGAATTGGAATCAACGCAATTGCTGAAAATAATCAGTGATGCGGGGATCGTCGGGATGGGAGGAGCTGCTTTTCCAACCCATGTTAAATCAACACCGCCTAAAAATAAGCATGTTGA
Source organism: Acetobacterium sp. (assembly GCA_028692885.1). GTDB lineage: Bacteria > Bacillota > Clostridia > Eubacteriales > Eubacteriaceae > Acetobacterium. The sequence goes on from JAQUWM010000071.1 coordinate 5,934, forward strand.
TCTTTTAGTTGTGAATGCCGCCGAATGCGAACCCTATTTAACCGCCGATCATCGTCTGATGCTTGAAGAAGGGCTGCGAATTGTCACCGGGGTAAAGATAGTCATGAAAGTCCTGGGTGTCGAAAAATGTCTGGTGGGAATTGAGGATAATAAAAAAGATGCCATCGAAAAAATGGCCGCCGCTTTTTCCGGCTTGCCGGTAGAAGTCGTGGAATTGCCCGCAAAATATCCTCAGGGGGCTGAAAAAATGCTCATCAATGCAGTTTCGGGAAGAATCATTCCTTCCGGCGGACTGCCTATGGATGTGGGCGTGGTGGTCCAGAATGTCGGAACCGTGGCGGCCATCTGTGATGCCGTGACCCACGGAATTCCGCTGATCCAAAGAGTAACTACGGTGAGCGGCAGCAGTATTAAATCACCTAAAAACATCAGGGTGCGAATTGGGACATCTTTTAGAGAAGCCATTCAGTTTTGCGACGGATTTGCAACCCGTCCAGAAAAAATAATCATGGGCGGACCGATGATGGGGATGGCCGAACCCAGTATTGATATTCCCATTATTAAAGGTGTGTCCGGTATTCTGGCGATTGCCAAAGGGGAAGCCAATACTGGCAAGGAGGCATCATGTATTCGTTGCGGCCGATGTGTTAATGCCTGTCCGATGGGACTAAATCCAAGTATGCTCAGTATTTTAAGTGAACGCAATCTCTATGAAGAGGCCAAGGAAGATTACGGACTTTTCGACTGCGCTGAATGTGGTAGCTGTGTCTTTGCTTGTCCGGCCAAACGGAACATTGTCCAGTATGTTAAATATAGTAAAGCCCAGAATGCGGCTTTGAAATTGAAAGAAAATCGAGGTTAAGCATGATGGTTGATACGACAATGAGTGAAAAAATATTTAACGTTTCGATGTCACCCCATATTCGTGATAATGAATCCATTTCCAAAATAATGTGGACGGTGATGATAGCTCTTGCTCCGGCAGCTATCTTTGGAGCCGTTAATTTCGGCTACCGGGTTTTGATTGTGCTTTTAATTGGGATGGGCTCAGCGGTTTTATTTGAATATCTGACTCAGAAAATCAGGAAAAAAACGGTTACCATCCGTGACGGCAGTGCCTGTTTAACCGGATTTCTACTGGCCATGTGTCTCCCGCCGACAATTCCTTTTTATATGCCGGCAGTGGGTTCATTTATTGCTATTGTCATCGCCAAACACGCCATGGGCGGCTTAGGCTTTAATATCTTTAATCCGGCGCATATTGGGCGAGCGGCATTAATGATTTCATGGCCAGTGGCGATGACAACGTGGAGTAAAATGACCACTGGGGTGGATGTGGTGTCAATGGCGACGCCTCTTAATATTTTAAAACAGCAGGGCTATGAAAAACTGATCGAGACCTTTGGTTCAGCTCCGGATATGTATCAGGCCTTATTCCTGGGTACCAGAAACGGGAGCATCGGCGAAACATCAACGGTATTGCTGCTGCTGGGCGGGTGTTTTTTAATCTATAAAAAATACATTAACTGGCAGGTACCGGTGGTGATGGTTGGCACGGTGGGGATCCTGACCTGGGTCTTTGGTCCGGCCGGACTCTTTACCGGCGATCCGCTTTTTCATATGATGGCTGGGGGACTGATCATCGGCGCCTTTTTTATGGCCACTGATATGGTGACTATTCCGATTACCATTAAAGGTCAGGTGATTTTTGCGCTAGGTGCAGGGATCATCACTGTCCTGATTCGTTTAAAGGGCGGCTATCCGGAAGGGGTTTGCTATTCGATTTTACTGATGAACAGTATCACACCACTGATTGACCGATTTGTTCAGCCAGTCCGATTTGGCCTGAGGAGGGAAGCAAAATGACAGAAGAACACGGAACCCAACACTATTCCATTTTTCAGATTGCCATCAATCTGGCCATCGCCTGTTTTATTTCAGGGGCGATTATTGCGGTGACCTATTTTTTCACAGCCCCGATCACCCGGCAGAATGCCGAAAATACTAAAACTGAAATGATGCAGAAGCTGGTGGCAGATTCGGACAAATTTATCCCGGTGGAAGGAAAAACAGATTGGTTTATTGCCAATAAAAACGGCGCGGCGATTGCTTATGTGATTCCGGCAGATACTAAGGGTTATGGCGGCACCATCAAAATGCTGGTGGCGATATCGCCGGAGGGTACCGAAATTGACTATCAGATTTTGTCGGCCAACGAAACTCCGGGACTTGGCGACAGCGTGGCTAAAGATGCCTTTAAAGAGCAATTCCATGGCAAAAGGGCGGAGGCCATGGTCGTGACCAAAGATCCGACCAATACGGAGAATATCCAGGCCATTACCGGAGCCACCATTTCTTCGAGAGCCGTTACGGCAGGGGTGAAGGAAGCTGAGACAGAGGTCATGGAATATTTGGAGGCACAGAACTGAGATGAAAAATTTATGGGATATTTTTAAAAAAGGCGTGATTGTGGAAAACCCTATTTTTGTGCTGGCACTCAGTCTGTGTCCGGCGCTGGCAGTAACCGCCTCAGCGATTACCTCATTAACCATGGGATTTTCGGTGATGTTTGTGATAACCGCCAATAACGTGGTGGTATCGCTGACCCGAAAACTGGTCAACCCCAAGGTGCGGGTGCCGGTTTATATTACCTCCATTGCCACCATTGTAACCCTGGTTCAGTTGCTACTGCAGGCATTTGCGCCGGAGCTTTATCAGGCTCTGGGAATTTATCTGGCGTTAATCGTGGTTTTTGCCATCATTCTGGCCCGAGCTGAAGTGTTTGCATCAAAGAACTCGGTAATACCCTCGTTTTTTGATGGCTTGGGAATGGGTGCTGGTTTTACCCTGGCGCTGCTACTGATTGGCTGTATTCGAGAACTGCTTGGGGCCGGGTCGATTTTTGGGATCCCGGTCATTGGCGACTGGTATGATCCGGCTTTAATTATGATCTTGCCAGCTGGCGGTTTTATTTTAATCGGTTATCTGGTGGGCGGTTTTAAAATGCTGACCGAATATATGGAAGAAGCAGAAGCTAAAAAGGGTGATGCATAATGGAATATTTTACTCTATTTATCAGTGCGGTGATTGTTAATAATTTCGTCTTAACAAAATTTCTGGGTTTATGTATCTTTTTTGGCGTGTCAAAAAACCTGAATGCCTCCATTGGCATGGGGATGGCCGTCACTTCGGTGATGACCTTGAGTTCGATGCTGGCCTGGGTGGTTTACAACTTTGCACTGGTACCCCTGAATCTTACCTTTATGACAACGGCGGTATTTGTTTTGCTGATTGCCAGTTTTGTCCAGCTGCTGGAAATGATTATCAAAAAACAGGCTCCAGCTCTTTATAACATGTGGGGAATTTATCTGCTGCTGATTGCCACCAACTGTGTTGTTTTGGCGATACCGCTGTTGAATGCGGAATCCAGCTTTTCTTTCTTAAAAAGTGTGGTTTATGCAGTTGGCTCCGGGCTGGGTTTTGCCTTAGCGATAATTTTAATGGCCAGCCTGAGAGAAAAGCTGCGACTGGCCGATGTTCCCAAACCGCTGGAAGGACTGGGCATCGCCTTTATCTTAGCAGGGATGCTGGCCCTGGCGTTCACCGGTTTTTCTGGCATGATAACATTGTAGAGGAGTGACGCAGATGGAAACAGCAATAATGGTTGTCATTGTGATGACCGCAATCGGGTTGGTATTTGGTTTGATTTTGGCATTTGCCGACAAAAAATTCTCAATTGAAGTGAATCCGCTGATTCATATTGTCGATGATATTCTGCCCAAAGGTCAGTGTGGCAGCTGTGGTTATGCCGGCTGTATTGCCTATGCCGAGGCAGTTGTGTTAAACCCGGAGGTTCTCCCTAACTTATGTACCCCCGGGAAAAAACCGGTTGCCGATCTGGTGGCTGAATTAACCGGAAAATCGGCTCCGGACATTGAACCACAGATTGCCCAGGTGCGGTGTAAAAATACCATCACTCAGGCTGTTAAAAAATATAATTATGCTGGCGTGGAAGATTGCATTGCTGCCAGTCTGATTCAGGGCGGGCCAAAGGGATGTCAATATGGCTGTGTTGGCTTTGGCACCTGTGTTCATAGCTGCCCCTTTGATGCGATGATCATGGGTGATGATCATTTACCATTGGTTGATGAAAAAAAATGTACTGGTTGCGGGAAGTGTGCCACTGTCTGTCCTAAGGAGATTATCCATATGACGGCTATTGGTGCACCGGTGGCAGTCCTCTGTAATTCCCGAGACAAGGGTGTGGTTGCCCGTAAACTGTGTTCAGTGGATTGTCTGGGCTGTGGACTTTGCGCAAAAAACTGTTTGTTTGATGCGATCACGGTTGAAGATAATCTGGCGGTGGTTGATCCGAAAATTTGTATGCAAAAGTGTAATAATCCAACCTGTCTGGAAAAATGTCCGACCGCTGCGATTTACGATTTGAGATAGGTGTAAAGCGAAGACGAAAAAATTAATACCTAAAAAAAAACAGCCGATCCGGATGATCGTGCTGTTTTTTTATATTAGGAATGAAAAGAAAAAGAGGAGATGTTTATCTCTTGTGTTTATGATACGTATTGAACCTTTAATGAAACTTTGAAAGAGGTTAAGTTTAAGTTAAATTAAGATTTTAGTGGCGATGATTGGTATCGGATCACCGTTGACAAAAATCAGGCTATATGATAATCTTGATCACAATTAAAAAGTTGGGGAGCTTATGCATTTAGGCTGAGAGGAAGTAAAGCGCTGCTTCGACCCATGCACCTGATACGGATAATGCCGACGTAGGGAAAAATGTTATTCTGCTGTGCATTCGTGTACAGTTTTTTTGTTTGGATTTATAATGGGAATTTCTAACCATTAAGATAAAAAGCGACAGTTCATTAAAGAAAAGAGGTAAGCAGTATGTTCGAAAAAATCCTGGAAAATGTCAGTAACCAGCCGCCCCTGGTTCATTCGATCACTAACTATGTGACCGTCAACGACTGTGCCAATATCGTATTGGCTTGTGGTGGGGCACCGATTATGGCCGATGATAGCAATGAGGTGGAAGAAATTATTTCTATTTGTAATGCCCTCGTCATTAATATCGGAACCCTCAATGAACGGACTGTAGCAGCGATGATCAAGGCCGGGAAAAAAGCGAATCGTCTGGGCCGGCCGGTGATTCTCGATCCGGTCGGCGCCGGTGCCTCTTCGTTGCGGACCAACACCGTTTTTAAGCTGTTAAGAGAAGTGCAGTTTAGCGTGATCCGGGGCAATGTCTCGGAAATCAAGACCATTGATTCTGGCAGTGGTACCACCAAAGGGGTAGATGCCGATATCAGCGATGCCATTAGTGAAAACACCCTGGATCAGATGATTGCTTTTGCTAAAGCCCTTAGCGAAAAAACTGGTGCTGTCATTGCCATCACTGGCGCTATCGATATTGTTGCCGACAGCCAGAAGGCCCTGGTAATCCGCAACGGACACCCGATGATGTCCCGGATTACGGGCACCGGCTGTATGCTTACCACGGTTATCGGCAGCTATTGCGGAGCCAATCCCGGGGAGTTGCTGTTGGCTACCGCCGCCGCAGTGAGTGCGATGGGCTTGTGCGGTGAGCTGGCCTTTGCCAAGGTTCAGGCTCATGAGGCCGGAACGGCATCCTTTCGAACCTATCTTATCGATGCGATGAGTTTGATGAATGCCGAAACATTAGAAGGAGGGATGAAGGTTGAAACTCGATAAAAATGCGATGCTGCTTTATGCGGTGACTGATCGAACCTGGCTGGGTGATCGAACCTTAGTTGATCAGGTTGAAGACACCTTAAAAGGCGGCGCCACCTTTATTCAGCTGCGGGAAAAGGATCTGGATTTTGAAGACTTTGTCAAGGAAGCCCGGGCCATTAAAAAACTAACCGATGCTTACGGAATCCCGTTGGTCATTAATGATGCTGTCGAGGTGGCGCTGGCGGTGGACGCTGATGGGGTTCATGTCGGTCAGGATGATATCGACGCTGGGGAGCTGCGACAGCGGATCGGCGATAAAATCATTGGTGTTTCAGCTGATACGGTGGAACAGGCCTTAAAAGCCGAAGCCGATGGCGCCGATTATATCGGTGTCGGAGCGATCTATTCCACGGCCACAAAAACCGATGCCGAGGTGGTCGCATTTGAAACGATTGTCGCAATCTGCAAGGCGGTCAGCATTCCGGTGGTCGCCATCGGCGGCTTGAATGAAACCAATATTCACGCCTTAAAAGGAACCGGGGTGGATGGGGTGGCGCTGGTATCGGCGATCTTCTCCAAAAAGGATATTGTTACTGCGACCCAAAGGTTGCGAAGTCTTTCCGAGGCGATGACAAGACCATGAATCAGGTTGTTATGAATATCCGGGGAATGATCTTTGACCTGGACGGCACACTGATTGATTCGATGCCAGCCTGGGAAAATATCGGCAGTGCGTTCTTAAAAAAGCATGATATCGATCCCCGTGATGATTTAAATGAGACCCTTAAAACCATGAGCTTTGCCGAGTCGGCGCGCTATTTTATCGCATTTTACGGGATCGAAATGACGCAAGCACAGGTGGAGGATGAAATTAACGACATGATCCGGGACAACTACGCCAAACATATTCCGTTAAAACCCTTTGTCAAGGAAACCCTGGATCAATATTTAAAGCAGGGCATCAAAATGGCCGTCTTAACGGCCGCCCACCAGTCGCTGACGGAATCGGTATTGGCTCGCTATGGTCTGCGCGGTCATTTTGAATTTATCCTTACTTCAGGGATGACCGGTTTGTCCAAAAGTCAGCCGGAGATTTATCACCAGGCAATCGAAATGCTGGCCATGCCAGCTTATCAAATTGCCATTTTTGAAGATTCTTTATACTGCATCCGAGCTGCCAGAGCGACGGGCTGCTATATTGTCGGCGTTTTTGATGAATCCTCACAGGATGACTGGGAAACGATTAAGGATAGCTCAGATTGCGCGATTATGAGTTTTAAGGAGTTGATATGATGAAAAAAGTCTTATCCATAGCCGGGTCGGATTCGAGCGGCGGAGCTGGCATCCAGGCTGATATTAAGACCATTATCGCCCATGGTGGCTACGCTATGACGGTGATCACGGTTTTAACGGCG
>JAQUWM010000010.1 GCA_028692885.1 Acetobacterium sp.
ATATTAAAGAAATAAAAACGATTATGCCGGAAGGCACGGGCAGCTATGCCTCCCTTAGTTATGGAACAATGAAAACGGGGGTGGCCATCTTTATCAATATCATTATGGCGGTGCTATTGTCCTTCTCGATTATCATTCTGGCGATTGCCGCCATCGTCATCAAGTTTTCCACCACCACCCACATTGAAAACAATATTAAAAATATCGGTACCCTGGCAGCCATGGGCTATACAACAAGGCAGATCCTTGGTTCGATTCTGGTGGAATATCTGCTGATGACCGCGGTCGGATTTATGGTGGGGCTGGCCGCCGCACTGCTGATTTCGCCGGTGATTACCAATGTGGTGTCGTCGTCAATCGGGCTGCGTTGGGCCACCGGACTTTATCCCCAGGCGGTGCTTGCAAGTCTGGGCGTGATAACGATGGCAGTATTGGGAATTTCCTATTTCAGTGCTGCAAAAATCAAAAAAATTACCCCCTTAACAGCCCTGCGCAGTGGCATCGAAACCCATCATTTTGGGAAAGACCGCATCCCGCTGGATCAGACTAAACTAAGCCTCAATACGGCCATGGGTTTTAAGTCACTGATTTTTAATAAACGGCAGAATCTTATTGCCGGGCTGATCATCATGCTGCTGAGTCTGGTAACCGTGTTTTCGCTGGCGTCCTACTATAATTTTTCAGTCGACAAAAGCGCCATGATCAAATTAATTGGACTGGAAACCGCTGAGGTTCAAGTGACGGCATTGGCGGATGAAGCTGAGATATTCGATGAAATCGCCGCGATGCCGGGGGTTGAAGATACCATCAGGCTCAATTCTTTTGATGGCATGATTAAATTTAAAGATAAGGAAAGCAGTGCCAATACCCGGGTAACGGCAGACTACAGCCGCCTGAAAGTTAACACCTGCGTGAAGGGCCGGATGCCGGTGCATGATAATGAGATCGCCATCACCAGCATTGTGCTGGATAATCTGGGCGCTCAAATGGGGGATACGGTATCGATCGACTATAACGGCACCACCCGGGAATTTCTGGTGGTGGGAATCACCCAGCAGTTCAATATGCTGGGCCGAGGCGCTGCCATTACCACCGCCGGGATGAAAAAACTGGTACCGTCCTATCAGGAGCAAAATCTGATGATCTATCTGGCGGAGGGTCAGGATACCGAAAAGTTTGTCACTAAAATAAACAATCAATACGGAACCGAGAAACTACAAACCAACAGCTATTTTGCGTCCATCGAAATGATGCTGGATTCCTTTGAAGCGTCGATAAAAATTGTCGTGACCGGTTGTCTGGGAATTATTGCCGTGATTATTGTGTTCGTTCTATTTCTGGTGATCCGGGTGCGGATCTTGCGCGAGCGAACCCGACTGGGGGTGTCAAAAGCCCTTGGGTTTACTGCCAATCAGCTGATCGGGCAGATCTTAATCAGCGAGATGCCGGTTATCATCGGGGCTGCGGTAGTCGGGGCTATCGCTGGCTATTTTGCCACTAATCCGATGCTGGCCCTGATGCTGGCGGCCAATGGGATCCTGAACTGCGATTTTTATGTCGAGCCCAGCCTGGTAATGCTCACCGCCATCGGAATCAGTCTGCTGGGACTGGCAACCGTGCTGATTGTTGCCGGCAAGATCAGAAAGATCAGTCCCTGCCAGATGTTTGAAGAAGGGGTGGATTAAGACCGGCTGATTAAGTGTCAGAGCAGTGTGGGCCGGGAAATAGCTGGCTGTGCCGGGACAGTTCTCAAAAGAAGCAGGATCCACTATTGAAAAAAGATGAAGCAACTGGTATGATGAGAAAAATGCCCGTTCTACACCAGTGCTACTAGGACAAGCAGGGTTAGAACAGAGAGGATTGTGACTCATGCCATTTGAAATCATCCGAAACGATATTACTAAAATGACAGTGAACATTATTGTCAACGCGGCTAACACCGGTCTGAAAATGGGCGGCGGCGTCTGTGGGGCGATCTTTGCTGCCGCCGGGGCGGACAAACTCCAGGCTGAGTGTGACCAGATTGGTGGCTGCGCGGTGGGCGAGGCCGTGATCACTGGCGGTTATCAGTTGCCGGCAAAGAGCATCATCCATACCGTTGGGCCGGTCTGGCAGGGCGGTGGTGCCGACGAGGCCCGGCTGCTGCACCGGGCCTATACCAGTTCCCTGCAGCTGGCCCTGAAACAGGATTGTAAAACGATTGCCTTTCCCCTGATTTCATCGGGCATCTATGGCTATCCCAAGGATCAGGCCTTGAAGATTGCAGTGGCAGCCATCGCGGAATTTTTACTGGAACATGAGCTGCTGGTTTATCTGGTGGTTTTTGATAAAAAAGCCTTTGCTTTCAGTGAAAAGCTATTTGCGGATATCGAGAAATACATTGATGACCACTATGTCGATGAACATCGGATTTATGATCGAAATATAGAATTCGAGCCGGAGCTGCCCAGCTTTCAGCGGGTGCGGATGACCGCACCGCAAGAAACGCTGGCTGAACGTCAGCCCTTTATGCCGGCCCCGGCGGTGCCAATCAAAAGAAGCCTAGAAGATCTGCTGGGGCAATTAGATGAGTCGTTTTCAGAGATGCTGCTGCGGCTGATTGATGAAAAGGGCATGACTGATGTCCAAACCTATAAAAAAGCCAATATTGACCGAAAATTGTTTTCCAAGATCCGTAGCAAAAAAGAGTATAATCCCAGCAAGGCTACCGCAATTGCCTTTGCCATTGCCCTGGAATTGAATCTGGACGAGACCAGGGACCTACTGGGGCGGGCCGGCTATGCCCTATCCCACAGCAACGAGTTTGATCTGATTATTGAGTATTTTATCAATGGGGAAAACTACAACATCTATGAAATCAACGAAGCCTTATTCGCCTTTGATCAGGCTTTATTGGGCGCTTGATTGTCGTTTTGAAAGCGACCAATGGCCCGGCCAATCGTGTTATTCTTATCTTATCAAAGAAACGGAGGATAATACGATGAACACAAATCAAACAGATCAAGAAAAAACCATTAAAACGGAACTGGTCTTTATTCTCGATAAAAGCGGCTCAATGTCAGGTTTGGAAAGCGATACCATCGGCGGTTACAATGCGATGCTCAAAAAACAACAACAAGCGCCTGGCGCAGCCCGGGTCACGACAGTGCTTTTTGATGATGGTTATGAGGTGCTTCATGACCGGATTGATATCCAGGGCGTTGCCCCGATTACTGAAAACGAATATTATGTCGGCGGCTGCACGGCCCTGCTGGATGCGATCGGAAAAACGATCCACAAGATTGTCAACGCCCAGCGCTACACCCAGCCGGAACATCGGTCGGATCAGGTCATTTTTGTGATCACCACCGATGGGCTGGAGAATGCCAGCCGGGAATATACCTATGAGAAGATCAAGAAGCTGATTGAACGGGAGAAAACCCAGTACCAGTGGGAATTCATTTTTCTGGGCGCCAATATCGATGCCATCGAAACCGCCGCCCGGTTTGGGATCGATGCCGACCGAGCTGCCAATTACCATGCTGACGGGGCCGGAACCCGCTTAAACTATCGGGTCGTCAGCGATGTGGTTTGTGAAATGCGGTCCTGTAACCCGATTCCCGCCAATTGGAAGGTGGAAATTGATGAAGATTTTGAGCGGCGGGGGAAAAATAGCAACGCCGATTAGATGAGATAAAGAAATAATAAGGAAACTAAGACACTCTTTTAAACCGATGGCGACATCTGTTTAAAAGAGTGTTTTTTAAGTGCAGTTATTTGAAGAAAAAGTGAAATTGTGTTATATTAACAAAGTAATACGAATCTTTACAGAAGATTAATAAAGTAAAAATGACAGTTCAGGAGGAACGCATGGACATCGAAATAAGGCCACTAAGTCAGGCAGATTTGCAACAGGCCACCGAAATTTGGAATTGTATTGTCGCCGAAGCCAATAGTTTTCCTGGCGATCAGGTTCTTTGTGAAACCGAAGCAGTCGCGCTGTTTGACCAGCAAACCGAAACAGTTTGTGCCCTCAGTGGTGATGCGGTCATCGGACTTTATATCCTCCACCCTAATAATATCGGCCGCTGCGGGCATATTGCCAATGCCTCTTTTGGGGTTAAACAAGAATACCGGGGTAAAGGTATTGGGCGTCTGCTGGTGGAAGACTGCCTTAAGCGAAGCAAAGACAATGGCTTTAAAGGACTCCAGTTTAATGCCGTGGTGTCGACCAATTATTCTGCGATTACCTTGTATCTGAAGCTCGGCTTTAAAATCATTGGGACCATTAAAGAGGGCTATCAACTAAAAGACAACAGCTATGTTGACACCTTGATATTTCTTAAAAGCTGGTAAAGGCGAATTGTCGCTAATTAATAAAGACAAGAAAGGGCGTGTAATCAATCGAATTATTGAAATTGAACGAAAAGGATTTTAAAAAAATATATGCGCTGATGGAACGTTCTTTTCCCATCGAAGAAGTCAGAGCCTGGGAAAATGCCAAAGCCCAGTTGAAGAATTCCAAGTATCGGATTTGGATTTCAAAAAATGCAGCCGATCAAATCCTTGGTTTTATTGCTGAGTGGGATCTGGGAGCAACTGTTTTTGTGGAACATTTTGCGGTCGAGCAGACTTTGCGGGGAGCCGGAATCGGTTCTGGAATGATGGCGAGCTATTTGGCCCAGGCGGCAAAGCCGGTGGTGATTGAAGTGGAAGATGAGAAGACGGAGATCAGTGAAAGACGAATTGGCTTTTATCAGCGACTGGGCTTTCATCTGTCTAAATATGGCTACGATCAGCCAGTGATGCGCGGCGATGTGAATAAAAAAATTCCCCTGAAGATAATGTCCTATCCGGAACCCCTCACAGCAGAAGGTTTTGAGAATTTCAGAGACCAGGTATTTAGCCAAATCTACAAGATTATCAAAGAATGACAAATAAAAAGGATGGCTTGCAGTTATGCAATTCATCCTTTTTATTATTCACCACCCTTTAGATGATGAGAATCGGGTATTTGTTTGAAATTTCAGCTCGTCAGATACTCAGATCGATATGCTGGATTGTTCCGGCCGAACCGTCTTCGTTGAGATAGATCCCGGTTCGCTGCAGTTGAGCATTGGTTTGATTATCAGCACCTTTGAGCGCAAAGCTGGTGCTGACGTTGCCCAGATAAATGGCGCCCACTCCTTTTTGACCCAGAGCCATCAAGACATCATTCCCAGCGGAGTCCTTGGACCAGATCTGCAGTTTATCGTAGATCGGATCATTTTCGTCGATCCAGTTATTACCATCAGAATCATATTTAGCCAGATCATCAAAACCGTTGCCACTTTGAGGACCGAAGAGCTCACTGCCATCGTTGATTTTTCCATCTTCATTAAGATCCAAGGCCAGGAAGCCGCTGCCGGGACCAACAAAGGAAATCTGGTCGAGGGTGCCATTGGCATCAATGTCAAAAGCATATTTTTGTTCGGTGACTGAGGCGCTTCCGGCATCATAGTTAATCACCAGTGGATCAACCTGAACGGGTTGATTACCACCTTGAATATTAAGGTTGGACTGGGACATAAATTCCCGGCTGAGATTTAACTGCAGATCGATATTGATCTGTCGACCATCAGCGGTTGTGACCGATGCCTGAGCCTGAAATGCAGTGCTTTGCGATTCATAATGGGTAATGCTCCGATTGTATTCAAAGCCGCCACCAGAAGAACTGCTGGTATTGCTGCGGGGCTGAGCACTCGCTAAACCCTGAGCCCAGCCGGCAGCGGCAGTTTGCAGTGAATTTTTTGAGGCGTAAGCGCCTTGGATAGCCTGATTCATTTTAGGGTCTGCCAGAGTAGCTTTGTTCGGCCTGACGAATTTTATTTTTTTCTTGGTTAAGGCCTCAATCATCCGCTTCAATAAGGTCAGTTGTTGTTCTTCTTTGCTGGAGAGCGAAGCACTTTCATCTTCCGAGGGCACCGTTGACACCGTTGATACTGGCGGTTGCGTGTTTAACTGAAGATTTCTTGCCTTTTCTGATATTTCAATGATATCTATCCCCTTTTCAGAAGAGTTGGTTGTGGTTGTCGTTTTAGAGTTGCCCTGAGCATCCCAAGTTCTCAATGATTCGACAGCTTTGGTTGCTTCCTTATAACTACTTTGACTTGCCATTGCGACGGTTGAACTTTCGATTTTCATAATTCCACCTCCATGTTTTTACGAAATGACGACGCCAAAAAAGACGTAATCCGTTAAAATTAATATCGGCAGAATGAAAAAAAAGATAAGGGATAAATTAAATAAAGTTGATTAATTATCAGAGCGAAGCGTCACTGTTTGGCCAGCCAGAATCATATTGGTGGTTCGCACCGCACACATTTTGCCGCACATCGAGCAGCTGTGTTTTTCTTCGGTGGGCGTACTTTCATAATAGCTTTTAGCTTTTTCGCCATCAATGGCCAGCTCAAACATGGTATCCCAGTCAATCTTTCGTCGGGCATCGGACATTTTATTATCCCAGTCACGGGCATTGGGGATGCCCTTGGCAATGTCGGCGGCATGGGCGGCAATTTTTGTGGCAATGATGCCTTCTTTAACATCATTAATATCCGGGAGCCGCAAATGCTCGGCGGGAGTCACATAGCAAAGAAAATCGGCGCCGTTGGCGGCAGCGATGGCACCGCCAATGGCGGCAGTAATATGGTCATAGCCCGGAGCCACATCGGTTACCAAGGGACCGAGAACATAGAAAGGGGCATTATGGCACAATTTTTTCTGGAAAACCATATTGGCGGCAATCTCGTTGATACTCATATGGCCAGGGCCTTCAACCATCACCTGGACATCTTTAGCCCAAGCTCGTTTGGTCAGATGGCCGAGTTCAATCAACTCGCTGAGCTGAGAAGCATCCGAGCTGTCATCAATGCAGCCAGGGCGTAGCGCATCCCCTAAACTGATCGTGACATCAAACTCCCGGAGGATCTCCAGAAAATCATCGTAATACTCATAAAAGGGATTTTCGTTGCCGGTCATTTCCATCCAGGCAAAGAGCAGGGAGCCGCCTCGGGAGACAATGTTTGTCCGTCGGCCAGCCCGCTTAAAGGCTTCCACAGCCCGTTTGTTGATACCGGCGTGAATGGTCATAAAATCCACGCCCTCTTCGGCATGAGCCCGGACAACCCGCATAAAATCTTGGGGGGTGATCGCTAGCAGATCTTTTTCAAGATAACCGATGGCGTCATACATGGGAACGGTGCCGATCATCGCCGGTGACAGTTCAATCAGTTGTTTTCTGAAGGTATTGGTTTTCCCGTAGTTACTTAAATCCATAATCGCTTCGGCGCCATATTTTAAAGAGAGTTTTACCTTTTCCAGTTCAAGGGTATAGTCTTGGCAGTCACCGGATACCCCCAAATTGACATTAATTTTTGTTTTCAGACCAGTGCCGATGCCCTCCGGAGAAAGGGAGTGATGTCGGACATTGGCCGGGATGGCAACCTGACCGCAGGCAACTAGATCCATAAGTTTATTTACATCCAAACCCTCCTTTTGAGCCACTGTTTTCATTTCTGGGGTGATAATCCCTCTTTTTGCCGCTTCCATTTGAGTAGTGTAATTTTTCACAAGGTGTTCCTTTCAAATTTTTAATTCTTGGTGAAACTGAGGGCAAAGTCCACAGCTCACAGCAGTTTGATAATGGTCGATTAAATTTTGGGTATAAAAAAATGCCTTCCAAAATAGGAAAGCACTGAAAGCACGTATTAAAGTCCAGTTAAAACGCCTTGCCTCCCTACATTAGTATTAACTAACAGGTTCAAAGGGTCAGGTTTTAACCTTCTCAACTATATAAGTCCCCCCGCAAATGAGTATTTAATTGGGAGCATTATATCATGTAAATTAAAAATGTCAAGATCTGTGAGCCGGTTTAGCAGGAATCGAGGCAAGATTGATTTCAGGGATCAAAGGCTTGGCTTAATTGGCAGAGGGACAATAAATTTATAAGAATAGAGACTGTCATTTTTGTTTGATTATTGTTATGATAGGGTAAAGATAATTTACCGCAATAAATGATCAAGACACAAAATGATTTGATTAAAAAGAATAAGAGAATTGACAGTTGAAATGAAAACGATTTATAATAAAACAACAACGTCGTCGTAAAAGACAGAGATGGTGGCAAATGAAACTCAAACATAAAACAATTATAATTGGTCTTTGCAGTGCGGTGGTGCTTTTGGCAATCACCTATGGGATTTTTTATTGGGTCTTTTACGGCTATGTTGACACTGCAGAGAGAAACCAGATTGACCGAGATTTTGAAATGGTTAAGACGATTATGGAAAATGAAAAAGAAAATCTCAATAGCATTTTAAAAGATTGGGCCTATTGGGATGATACCTATAATTTTATCAATGACCGTAATCCGACTTACGTGACAGTGAATCTTACTGAGGAAACGCTGGAAAACCTGAGTTTGAATATGATGCTCTTTGTCAATCAAACCGGTGCGTTAGTGGGTTTCGTAGATTTTGGCCTGACGGATGAACAATCTGCAGCACTAGCAGAAAAGATTAGCCAGAATAACTTTTACACCGGGCTTCTGACTAATGATGAGGATGTTCAAACAAATCTGATGATTCTCGATGGACAGCCCTATCTGGTTGTTTTTGGACGGGTTAACACCTCCAGTGGTAATGCGGTCAGCAATGGTAGCATGGTGATGGTAAAAACCGTTGATGACGAAATGACGGCTTATATTGAAGATTTAACCGGAGTCAATGTAGAATTCAGAGAAGCAGAGTCAATGGTTGTTAGTTCGGAAAATCAAATTCTGAAAAGAGAATTTGATGGTAAACCCTATCTCACAACCAGCCGGCTTGAGTTGGATGGCTATGGCGAAAAAACCATTCTGATGACGATTTTCCGGGTTGAAGAAAACTATAGCTTTGTAAAGAACCAGTTCAATCTGTTTATGGCCAGTTTTATTATCCTGCTGCTGCTGATTCTCAGTGTTGATTATTTTTTAGTAAACCGTTATTTTCTAAAGAGAATTGAAAAACTGATCCTCTTTACCAAAGAAGTAGGATTAAAACGGGATACCACCCTATCGATCGAAATGGATGGACGGGATGAGCTTAAAACGCTGGCGGTTTCAACTAATCAGATGCTTCGGGAAATTAACCAGGCCAATCAAAATTTAAAATCCAATATTACGAAAAGGAAAATCAACGAGGCCGAAATTCTATTTTTGAGTTATTCGGATCCGTTGACCCAGCTTAAAAATCGCGATTACATGAAAATGCAGTTTGAACTCCTCGGTCAACAGCAAGGTGTCGATTATTTTATTATTATGTGTGATGTCAATGGACTTAAGCTGACCAACGATGCCTTTGGCCATCAGGAAGGGGATCAAATGCTGATTGCCGTGAGCAATGTACTGAGGCAGATGTGTCGTCCCACGGCAATTATTTCAAGATGGCCCGGAGATGAATTTGTTATTTTACTTAAAGAGGTTAAACAGGAGGAAGTTTGTCAGCTCATCCGGAACATTACCAATGAAATTGATAAAATTCGGGATTTCCATTTAAATGTCAGCTTAGCGATGGGCTATGCGGAAAGTAGTGAAGAACTTAAAAGTCCGGAAGATGTGCTGAATCTGGCTGAAAATCGAATGTATCGTAATAAGCTGATGGAAAGCAGCAGTTCCCGAAATGCCACGATCCGGTCACTGGCCAGAACCCTTCACGAAAAAAGCACGGAAACCGAAGCCCATACCATGCGGATTGCTCAATTGAGCAAAGCTTTGGGCAATCGTCTCGATCTTCGCAAAGATCAGCTCGATGAATTGGAGCTGTTATCGCTGCTCCATGATATTGGTAAAATCGGGATATCAGAATATATTCTCGACAAACCGGCTAAGCTTAATAATGAAGAATGGGCAATTATCAAAACCCATCCGGAGATTGGCTACCGGATTGCCAAGTCAACCCCGGCGCTGGAGCATATCGCTGAAGATATCTTGGCGCACCATGAAAAGTACGACGGAAGTGGCTATCCCAATCGGCTGAAAGGCGATGATATTCCCTATCTGGGTCGAATCATCAACGTGGTCGATTCCTTTGATGTGATGACCCATAGCAGAAGTTATAAAAAAGCCAGCGATTTGTCCTATGCCATCGGTGAATTGAAAGCCTGTTCGGGCACTCAATTTGATCCCGAAATCGTCCGGGTCTTTCTCAAAATGATTGAAGAAGAAGGCTTGCCGGTGGAACTGGAAATTTCAGTATTAACGGATAATCAAGAAAAACATGAATTATAATAAAAAAAGGAGGAATAAGTTATGACAGAGATGATTCAATTAGGGGCAATGGCTCCAGATTTTACATTGTCGGATCAAAACGGTGAGATTGTCACCCTGAGTCAGTTTAAAGGAAAAAAGGTGTTGCTATCCTGGCATCCCCTGGCCTGGACATCGGTGTGTACCGACCAGATGCGATCCCTCGATCGGAATGCGGATCGCTTTGCCCAAAAAAATACCGTGGTATTGGGTCTCAGTGTTGATCCCCAGCCCAGTAAATCGGTGTGGGCTCGGGCCTTGTCTTTGAAACAGGTTATAATTTTGTCGGACTTTGTGCCGCTGGGTGAGGTGGCCAGAGCCTATGGGATCTTCAGTCCCGAACATGGAGCCTCAAAAAGAGTCAATATTCTGATCGACGAAGCGGGGATGGTAATCTGGGTCAAGAAATACGAAATTAGCACCCTGCCGGATGTCGAAGAAGTGCTGGAAAAAATAAAATAGGGCGGAAATCGTTGATCCAGAGTTGGCGCAATATGCCGGTTCGAGCAACTGTTTTTAAAATTTATTGACAGTTTCAATGCCCTGGGTGACCAGGGTATTTTTGAATCGTTTGGAGTATAAAAACGAACATATCTGAAATGAAGGGGTAAAAAAGCATGGGCAAAAAGAAAATCATCGTCATCGGGGCAGGCGTTAGCGGTCTGGCCAGTGCAGTGCGGTTATTGAATGAAGGGTTCGAGGTTGAACTTTATGAGAAAAATAGTCAGGTCGGAGGACGCATGGGTGTCATCAACGGAAACGGCTTTACTTTTGATCTGGGCCCTACGATTCTGATGATGCCCCAGATTTATGAAGAGGTTTTTAGCAATTGCGGCCGAAACCCGGCAGATTATCTCCAGATGGAGCGGCTCGATCCGATCTATAAGGTGTATTTTGGCGATGGTACCACCCATGAGGCGTCGTCTGAGCTGAGCAGTCTGATTAATACTCTGGAATCGGTCAGTGAAACAGAAACCCAGGGTTATCTGGCCTATCTGGCTGATGTTTATAAACGGTATCTGGTGGCCAAGGAACACTTTATTGATCGTTCATTCAGAAAGGCCACCGATTTTTATAATCCTAAAACTTTGCTGGCGGGGCTGCGGCTACGAACCTTTGACAACGCCTTTGATTCGGTGGGCAAGTTTGTCAAGGATCAAAAGCTCAAGGAACTGCTGAGTTTTCAAACTCTTTATATTGGTATCTCGCCCTTTAATGGGCCCTCGATCTATACCATTATTCCGATGATCGAGCTGACCTATGGGGTCTGGTTTTTAAAGGGCGGCATGCGAGCGATGGCCCTGGCGATGGAAAAACTGTTTCTGGAAATGGGCGGCAAACTGTTTCTTGATGCCGCGGTGGAGCGCATTAATTTTGACGGAAAAGTGGCCCGTAGCGTCACGGTCGATGGCGTAGCGAAAAGTGGCGATGGTGTGGTGTGTTCAGCGGATTTTCCCTATGCCATGAAAGCCCTTTTGCCGGATGATTTTAAACATAAAAAATATCAGCCGGCCAAGGTGGATGATCTGGATTATTCCTGTTCGGCCTATATGCTCTACCTGGGTCTCGATAAACGCGATTTTCCCGGTCTGAATGTTCACAATCTGGTTTTTTCAAAGGATTTCAGAGGAAATCTGGAAGATATTTTTGCTGGCCGTTTTCCGGCGGATCCGTCCATTTATGTTTATGCTCCGGCGTTACTGGATGAAGATCTGGCACCGACTGATCAATTGGGGCTTTACGTTCTGGTGCCAGTGCCAAACCTGAAGGATGGCCCGCTGAATTGGGAAGATCAGGCCGCAGTTGCGGGCTACCGCCGACAAGCCTTGGAAAAGATCCGGCAGATCGTGCCGCTGGAAGATTTTGAACGGCACATTATTTTTGAAAAAACCTATACCCCCCTTGATTTCAAGGATGATTTCAATGCTCTGTTCGGAGCGACCTTTGGTTTGCGACCAACTTTGCTGCAGAGCAATTACTGGCGACCCCAGCCCAAGGCCATGGGTTATGAAAATTTGTATTTTGCCGGATCCAGTGCTCATCCCGGAGCAGGGGTGCCAATTGTCCTGACGTCGGCAAAAATTACAGTGGCGGAAATATTGAGGGATTTCAAATGATCGATCAAGCGATTGAAAAAGATTTGGACTGGTGTGAAGCGTTGACTAAAAAGAATTCCAGCAGTTTTTACCGGGCTTTTAAAAAATTGCCTCCAAAGCGAGCAAAGGCCGTGTTTGCCATTTATGCCTTTTGTCGGATTGCCGATGATGCCATTGATGTCGATAATAACCCCGAGATGGTTAAAGATATGACTGTTAAACTGGCGGCTTTCGAGGCCGGAGCAACCCCGGATGAAGCGATGTGGCGGGCGCTGCGATGGGCATTTGACACATTTCCTCTAAGAATTCGGCCGTTTCAGGAAATGCTGATCGGTCAGCTTCAGGATGTTGATTTTAAACAGCCGGAAAGCTTTGACCATTTATTGGACTATTGCTATCTGGTGGCCGGAACGGTAGGTTTGATGCTTTGTCCGCTGCTAGCAAAACCAGTGACCAGTGAAACTGAAGAATTGTCAGTGGAATTGGGCATTGCCATGCAGCTCACCAATATTTTGCGGGATGTGGGCACGGATTACCGGCTTAATCGCATCTACCTGCCGGAGGATTTAATGATCGCGCTGGGGGTCAGTCCGGAGGAGCTGGCGGGACCGGAGCCGACCCCGGAACTGATCAGGCTGTGGGAGTACCTTGCGAGAGAAGCCGAAAGCCGCTATAATAAAATTGCAGCAAATCTGGATGTGTTTGATAAAAGCGCCCGATTGCCGGTGTTATTATCCCTGCTTTATTATAGTAAGATAATAAAACGTTGTCGGAAAGCCCGGTATCGGTTGTTGGATCGACGGATTTATGTCCCTAAATGGGAAAAGCTGATGCTCTTTATTACGGCGAATAGACAGCTGTTATTGGCATCATTTTGGCGATAAGCGGCGGAGAATGGAGGCATCTGATGGGAAATTTAATCGACTATAGTGTGGCTGCTCAAACCGGATCAATTCTGGAACATGTGATATTCATTTGCTTGTCGTTGTTGGGGGCAACGTTTGCCTACCGTCGAAAATCATTAACCTTTTCGGCCGCCTTGGGAGCTTTTTTTTTAGGAGCAGCCTTGTATCTGGCTGGCGGGCCGTTATTCTTTATTTTACTGATGGTCTTCTTTTTAAGCTCGACCTTTTTGTCCTATTTCAAAACCGGTATTAAAGATTCCGTTGAGGCCAGAATTCATGCCAAGTCGGGACCCCGGGATATCGTCCAGGTTGGCGCCAATGGCGGCGCCGCGCTGATTATGGCAGTGCCTTTTGCCATATCTCAGAATCCGGCCTATCTGATGGCGGTGGCGGCATCATTTGCGGCTTGTAATGCCGATACCTGGGCTTCAGAAATCGGGATTCTCAGCCGCAAGGCCCCGGTTTCGCTGATCACCTTTAAACCCGTTAGTCGCGGGCTTTCCGGCGGTGTTAGTCCATTGGGCCTAATGGCATCGCTGGGCGGTGCGGTGGTGGTGGCATTGACCTATGGTCTTTATCAGTTAGTCGCCGGAAACAGCGGCGTGCTGTTATGGATGCAAGTCGGTATTATTACTTTAGGCGGGGTGTTGGGGTCAATCCTGGACAGTTTAATGGGCGCTGCCATCCAGGCCAAGTATATCAGCCACGAAACCGGTGAGCTAACAGAAAAACCCGATCATAACAACAAACCAAACCAGTTATATAGCGGGATAACCTTTGTTAACAATGACTTTGTTAATTTTGTCAGTTCGTTGTTAGCAGCCGCAGTAGTTCTAATTTTTGTTCAGCTCCAATAAGACAATGAAATTTTGCTAGAGAACCACTAGTTTTCACGACATGAAAGGAAAAGGATCGATGATCAAACAGGCCTTTTTTAAGGGAAAAAACAAAAAGAGACGGTATTTTGAAGGCTGGTATTTTAAATGCATCAGTGCCGATCGAAAACATGTCATTGCTATTATTCCAGGAATGGCCATTGATCCCCAGGGGGAAAGGCATGCCTTTATCCAGGTGATTGACGCAGTGTCCGGAAAAACCTGGTATCATCACTTTGCTTATACTGCGTTTAGAGCTTTTTCGGATCGTTTTGATGTCGAAATTGAAAATAATGCTTTTAATGGCGAGGGTCTGTCTTTGAATATTAATAGCGGCGAAGGTTGTCTTAGTGGGCGACTGACCTTTCATAACAGCCATCCCTTTCCATCGGGAAGAAAGAGTCCCGGGATTATGGGACCTTTTGATTGGCTTCCCTTCATGGAATGCTACCATGCTATTATTCACTTATACCATGAAATAAAAGGTGAAATCGAACTCGATGGAGAGCTTCTGGATTTCAACGGCGGTGTGGGTTATATCGAAAAAGACTATGGGCGCTCTTTTCCCAAAACTTATCTCTGGCTTCAAGCCAGTCATTTTGAAGGAAAAAATGCTTCATTTGTCTTTTCCAGAGCACGGATTCCTTTTTTAGGTTGGGAATTTCCGGGCTTTTTTGCCTATTTCACTGATTTTGAAACCATTACGGTACGATTTGCCAGCTATAACTTTTCCCAGCTGGTGGAATGGGAAGTGGATAAGGAAAAAGGCACCTGTTTGGGGAAAATCGAAGGTCCTGACGGAATTCTATCCTTTAAAGCGAGGATGGTAGGCGGCGGACGACTTCGGGCTCCGGTCGACGGATTGATGGATCGAGAGATTATCGAGAGCATTACAGCTGATGTATCGGTTCGATTGACAGATAAACAGGGTAAGCTTTTGTTTGACAGCAACAGCAGTGAGGCCGGCATGGAAATATGTTTGTAACGACTTGAAATAGATATGAAAATTCGGAACTATCGCTATGGTTGAGCGGAAGGAAGATGGCGATGTGGAAATGGAGGCCTTTAATCCACAGGATATGTTGATAAGTCCGTAGATTGTGGATGAAATTTGCGTGTTTAGATTCGGTTTAAGCATCAGCGCTGGATATTGTTTGCCTGCTTAACTCAGACTCAAATCATGAAAGTGCTATTTACGAATTCGGACATCAATGGTATGATAAAAAAAGAATAAATGGGTCAGACCATAAATTAAGAGAACCTTTTTCTTCGAAAAAGGTTCTCTTAATATTAATAAAAAGAGGTGCAATTAGACAAAGGTGAAAGTACCCTGGTATACAATCTGTGGATAACTTTCGACGGATAACGGAGATGATGTGGACGAAACGGCGGACTTATCCACATAATACCGAAAAAACCGGCAGTATGTGGATAAGTCCTGTGGATAAACATTCAATAGTCTCAAAGATTCAAGATAATGGGGAAAAGTATGCATAAATTTAAAAATTGTCTGGTCGTGGGAATTTCCTCTCGGGCGCTCTTTGATCTCGAGGAAGAAAATCAAATCTTCGATGAAGAAGGCGTGGAAGCCTATACGAAATATCAGATTGAACATGAAAACGACATTTTAAAACCTGGCACCGGTTTTGCTCTGATCCGTACTTTGCTGAAGCTCAACGAAATGGGTTCGGCGGAGCGCAAGACCGAAATCATTGTCATGTCGCGAAATAATGCCGACAGCAGTCTGCGGATTTTTAACTCGATTAAGCATTACCATTTGGATATCACTCGGGCGGCGCTGGTCAGCGGCGCTCCGCTGTCACCCTATCTGGAGGCTTTTAACACCGATCTCTTTCTTTCTGCTAATGAAGAGGATGTTCAGGAGGCCATTAACGCCGGGGTGGCCGCCGGGATTATTTATACCCAGCACCTGGCCTATGATGAAGCCACCGAAATTGATCAGATCCGGATCGCCTTTGATGGTGATGCGGTGCTTTTCTCGGATGAGTCTGAACAAATTTACAAAAGTCAGGGTATTGAAGCTTTTCAAGCCAACGAAATCAAAAACGCCAAGAATCCCCTTCCAGAAGGTCCTTTTGCCAAGTTTCTCAAAACCCTGTCGGCGATTCAGAAGGAGTTTGATAAAAGTCAGGCGCCGATTCGCACGGCACTGGTCACCGCTAGAAATGCTCCGGCCCACGAGCGGGTGATAAGGACCCTGCGAGCCTGGGATGTGCGGATTGACGAAGCCTTTTTCCTGGGCGGGATGAGCAAGCAGGAGGTACTTAAAGCCTTCGGTGCCCATATCTATTTTGACGACCAGGCCATCCACACCGATGCGACGGCGGAGTTTGTGCCTTCGGCCCGGGTGCCTTATAAAAATAATGAAGAAAAAGAACAGGAATAATACAATGAAGTTTGAAGTCACCGGAAAATTAACCAAACAAATTGATGAGATGCGCTATCTGACGGCGGAAAATGCCTGGCGTTATCGGAGCATTTTACGCTTTTTTTATAGCCAATCCGAAAAAATGAAGAACTGGCTTTATAAGGAAGATATTTTTGCCGCCCTGAAAGAGTATGACGAATTTGCGAACTATACCCTGGAACAATGCAAACAGGATTTGGATGTGCTGTTGTCCTGGAAAAATCTTTCCGCCTATCAGGATACCGCTAAGGTCGCCACGGTGGAGGAATTCAAGAATAAACAGTTTCGCTATCAGATGACCCCTTACAGTGTCGAAATTGAGCGTCTGACGATTCGCCTTGAGAATCTGTCGATCGAAAGTGCCTCGCTCGAACCGACCCTGCTGGAACGGCTCCGGGAAGAACTCAAAAAACTGCCCCAGGTGGCAAAATTGAGTGAAAAAGAAGCAGGCAGCTGGTGGAGTGGCGTCAACAATGATTTTAAACGCCTGAACCAGAATTATCAGGACTATATCCGGGATCTGTACTCTATTAAAGCCGAGGAAATGATGAAAACCAAGGCTTTTATGGTTTTTAAGGACCGCTTTATTGAATACCTGAGAGACTTTGTCAAAGGGCTGCAAAACCATGCCAATGCCATTGAACATATTCTGATCCATCTTCATCCCAGTGCGGTGGAGGCGGTTTTGACCAAGGCCGTGGCTTATGAGCTGTCGATCCCCCGAATTGATGCTGACATCGATGCCACCGGTATCCGCGACAACATCTTAGGCCGCTGGGACAATCTCAATGCCTGGTTTTTAGGGGAGCATGGTAACCTCAGCGAAGCCGCCAAGCTGATGGATATCACTAACGATATTATCCGCAAAATTACCCGTTATGCCGCCCAGATTTCGGAAAGTCGCAGCAGTGCCATGAACCGCAAGGAAGAATACCGGAAGCTGGCCGAGCTTTTTGATGGCTGTGGCAACATCAAAGCAGCCCACCAGCTCTCCAGTCTGTCCTTTGGTCTTTTTCAGATGAAACATTTAAAGTCCGACCAGTTTCGCGAAACTGAGAGTATCAACAGCCAGATCTTTGAGGAAATGCCGGGCAGTATCCTGTTAAAGCCGCGGGTTCGAGGCTATAAGGAAAAAGCCCAGCGCAACCCGATTCGTAGCCATGCCGAAAAGAAGGCCGCGATGAAAAAAAAGATCCAAATGATTCGGGAAATCGAGAAAAAAACGATGGCCAGTTATGTGATCGATGGTTGCATTGATTTTGAGAAACTGCCGGTGATTGAAGGCCATGTCCGCAGTACCCTGCTGAAATGGCTCAGTAAGGGGATGGTAAATAGCGATAAGAAAGGAAAAACCGAGGATGGTCGGATCTTTCAGGTCGAGATTCCCGGGGATCAACGCCGCCGCTGTCTGTTACGCTGTGATGATGGCAGTCTGGAAATGCCAGCCTATGTGATCCGCTTTTTGGATCAGAAACAGGAGGTGCAGAATGAAAGAGCTTGAAATCCTACTGGATCAATACTGGGTTATTAAGGATGACAACAAGGACTTGTTTTATCAGGTCAAGGACAGCATCCCACAGTTTAAAAATTTTTTGAGTGATAAGCTGGGTTACGGACTGGTGATGAACCAGCATCTGATCAAACTGGAAAAAATCCCCGGTTCGCCCGAACCTTTTATGGGCATTCAGGCCTTTACCGATAGGATGGAATATGTGCTCTTGTGTCAGTTGCTGATGTTTCTGGAAGACCGTTCCCGGGATGAACAGTTTGTCTTATCAGAAATCACCGAATTCATTGCTGGTAATCCGATTGCTAAGGAAAAAATTGACTGGACCCTGTTTAGCCACCGGAAGCATTTCATCAAGGTACTGCGCTTCGCCCAGGAGCTCGGCTTGATGCACGTTAATGATGGTGACGATCAGAAATTTGCCCAGGATGATGGCACCGAGGTTTTATATGAAAGCACCGGGCTGTCCCGTTATCTGGTGCGCCATTTTACCGCTGATATTAATGATTTTAAAAGCGTCAGAGATATGGAGAATGCTGAATGGGGGGATCTCAATGCCGATCGCGGCGTGATCCGGCGGCAGCGAGTTTACCGCAAGCTGCTAATGGAGCCGGTGGTTTATTCCCAGGGGGTCGATGATGTCGATTATGATTATATCAAAAAGCAGCGGGGTTTGATCGAAGCGGACTTTTTAAAATATCTGGAGTATCCCCTTCATGTTCACAAAAACGGAGCCCTGCTGCTGGTCCCGGCGGACAAAAATCTTAAGGATGCTTTTCCCAATACGAAAGCGATCTGCGATATTACCCTGTTGTTTTGCGCAATGATGCGGCGGCGACTTGAGACGAAAAAACTGCGGCTTAATAGCTCCGGGGGAATCCGACTGTCGCGGGTGGCCTTTGATCAGCTGGTGACAAAATTGAAGCAGGAAAGCGGCGAAAACTGGAGCAAAGAATATCGGGAAATGACGGCAGCCACCCTGTCAGACCATCTGGTTTCCTATATGGAAGACTTTAAGATGCTGGCCCAGGGTGATGACCAGCGGGAAATTGAGATCCTGCCTTTAGCCGGAAAACTGATCGGCAGCTACCCGGACGAGGTGGAGGAAAAAACGGTGAAAAATAATGGATAAAAATAATCGAAACAATAAAATGCCGGACAATCGCTGGGTGATCAATCGGGCGGGACTAGTAAATTTCTGGTATTATGATGAGGAAACCTTTGATTTTTCCAATGGCCGGCTGCTCTTGCGGGGCTCTAACGGTTCGGGAAAATCAGTGACGATGCAGAGCTTTATTCCACTGCTGCTGGATGGCAATAAAAGCCCGGAGCGGCTCGATCCCTTTGGTTCCAAGGCGCGAAAAATCGAGAATTATATTCTTGGTGATGATGAAAACGGCAAAGATGAATCGATCGGCTATCTGTTTATGGAATTCAAAAAGAAACACTCTGATAACCTTGCTAGCATTGGTATGGGCTTTAAGGCCAAACGGGGAAAACCTCTGAGTTCCTGGGGCTTTTCAATCACCGATGGTCGGCGGATTGGCGAGGATTTCTTTTTATACAAGCAGATGGGTGAAAAAATACCGCTGACCATGCGGGAGCTGGAAAATCGGATCGGGACCGGCGGCCAGGTGGTCGAGGGTCAGAAAAACTATATGAAGCTGGTCAACGACCTGATCTTTGGTTTTGATGATCTGGAGGAATACGATGAGCTGGTCAAACTGCTGGTACAGCTGCGCAGTCCCAAGCTATCCAAGGACTTTAAACCGACGGTTATCTATGAGATCATGGAAAACTCATTACAGCCCTTATCTGAGGACGACCTGCGGCCAATGTCCGAGGCGATTGAAAACATGGATAACATCAAGAGTCGGCTGGAGGTGTTAAAGGAGTGTAAGGGCGCAGCGGATCGTATTCGTCACGCCTTTGACCGCTATAATCAGTTTATTGCGGTGGACAAGGCCCGGCATTATGATGAGGCGTATCAACAACTGACCGAGCAAAAAAAACGTCAAGAAAAGCTGGATCGAGAGATTCAGACCACCCGAACTGAAATCGATAATCTCAATCAAACCATCAATGATCTGGCGATCCAGCTGGAAACTCAGCAGGAAAAAAAGCAGGAACTGGAAGCGCATGATAGTGTTGTGATTCGCGAAAAAATCATCAAAACTGAAGAAGAAATCGAGCAAAAAAATCGCCAACGGTTGGAAAAAGACCAGCATCACGAGACCAAAAGACAGCAGGAACGGGAGCTGGATAATCAGATCACGGGCTATCGTCAGGAAGTCGAAGCCGGGGAGCAGTCCATTTGCCGGCAGCTGGGTGAGATGGATGAGCTGGCCGACGCCTTTGCCTTTGATGAGCACGCCTTCACCCGCGATGAAATCACCAAAGCGCTGGCCGAGGTCTATGATTTTACCTATATCAGCAACACTCTGAGTGCTCATAGTCAGACCATTGCCCAGGCCATCAAGGCGATGGAAAAGGAACAGCAGATGGCCGCCAGTTATGAAAAATTGTTGCTGGAGCTGGACACGCTCAAAAAAGAACAACAGGAAAAAGAGCGGTTGCTGGAACAAGCTAACCGCCAGCTAATGGAAATTCAGGATGAAACCGTGGAAAAACTTCATCTCAATAATCAGCACAACCGTGAATACATCATTCCGGCGGAGGGTTTGAGCCAATTGGCCCGGGAAATCCGGCAGTTTGGGCCCGATGCCAATGTCAACAGCATTTCCCGGATCCTGCAGGAGGAATACCATAACCAGGAAGCCGTCAAACGGGAGCAGCTTTACGGGGAACAATCACTTTGGGCTCAGATTGATGAGGAGAGAAAAACGAAACAGGCCGAAATTGAGGCCTGGCAAAAGATCAAAGATCCCGAACCGCTAAGAGCCGATAAGGTTATCGCAAACCGAAAAAAACTGGTCGAACTGGGGATTCCCCATGTACCGCTTTATAAGGCGCTGGACTTTGTCGAGGGCATCGATGAAAAAAACCAGGCGGCGATTGAAGAAGCGCTGGCCGACATGGGGATTCTGGATGCCCTGATTTTGCCAGCGAACCAGCGGGAAAAACTGCAGGTGATGCCGGAACTCAGCGGCGATCACTATCTTTTTCCTGAGCCGCAGGTACTTGTCCACAGTATCAACCAGTACCTGAAGGTCGATGACGCCCTTGTTGGCATTGTCAGGGAAGAGGTGTTAAATGTGCTAAACAGTATCCTCATTGATCATACGCACCACACCCATATGGATGAAAAGGGCAATTACCGCTTGGGGATCTTATGGGGACGGGCGACCGGCAATGAGACCGCGCGATTTATTGGCTCCTCGGCCAGAACAAAATATCGGGAAGAAAAACTTAACAGCCTGGAAGCTGAACTAAGTGCGATTACCGCTCGGCTGGCGGCCAAGACCGAAATTCTTAATCAGATCAAGGAATCATTAGCGCTGCTTAAGCAGGAATTCTCCGTCAGCTTTGATCCGGAAGATCTGATTACCGCCGCCACGGTGGTGAAGCAGGCGAGTTTTGACGCCCAGATGAGTGACAAGGCGCTGGAAAAAAAGAATGGCGAAGAAAAGACCTGCTATCACCAGCTACAGCAGATCAAGGAGACGGTTCACCGGATTACCCTTCGCATCACCCTGCCCTTGGATCTTAAAACTTATGAAGATGCCCAGGCAGCAGCAACGAGCTATGGCAGCGAATTGCATCGGCTGGAAAAAATCACCATTCAGCTGCAGCACAGTCAAGGGAGTCTGCGGGTGGCAGAAAGCCGTTATGAGGAAATCCTTCAGGAAATTGACGATCTCCTTTATGAAATAAATCAGATCAATCAAGCCCGTTCAGCCATGGAAATCACCCGGGTAAACTTAAGTGAACAGTTGCAACTGACGGATTATCAGGCCATTAAGGCGGAACTGGAGCACTGCCTGAGCGCCTTAAAAACCCTGCCCCAAGAAAAAGAGGAAGCGGTCAAGAACCGGGAGCGGCAAAAGCTGGGGCTGGAGCGTTTCTTTGAAGAACAGGAGCGTGTTAAAACGACCCTAGTGCTGACGGAAAAAGTTTATCAGTTGATGGAAGATACCTTCACGGAAGAACTGGATCTGGGTTATTTGATCCGATTAACTGAAACCCCGCTGGTCGAACAGGCCCGCGAGCTGCTGCAAAAAAATCCGCAGTCGGAGAAACAGAACAAGGAGCAGATCACCCTGCGGCTAATGGAAATTTTTAAAGATAACAGCCAGTATCTGCGCGAATATGCCGTCAATAGTCAGTATGTTTTTGAAGATCAGCCGCTTGATGTGGAGGCGGATCATGAAGCCCTAAAACGGGTTGGGGATCTGCGGCAACGGATGAATATCACTGCCAGGGTCGCCGGTAAGGTGGTTAACTTTTATGATTTGTCCGATCACTTAAAAGACAGTTTGGACGAAACCGATAAGCTGTTAAAAGAAAGCGACCGGGAATTGTTTGAAGACATTCTGGTAAAAAACATCAGCAAAAAAATCAGCGCCCGGATTTTTCACAGTGAAAAATGGGTCGATAATATGAATCAGCTGATGGAGAAAATGGATACTTCGATGGGGCTGAGCTTTAGTTTGAAATGGGCCAGCAAAAAAGCCGAAACTGAAGAACAGCTGGATACCAAAAAGCTGGTCAACCTGCTGAAAATGGATGGCAATCTGTTGCGGGATGAAGATCTCAATGCCCTTTCGGAGCATTTCCGCTCCAAAATTGCTCTGGCTCGACGCACCCTCGAAGACAAGGGTGTCAATCTGACCTTCCATTCGATTATGCGGGATATTCTGGATTATCGGAAGTGGTTTGAGTTTAAGCTCTTTTTTAAAAAAACCGGTCAACTCAGTAAGGAACTGACCAATAATGGCTTCTTTAAATTCAGTGGTGGGGAAAAGGCGATGGCCATGTATGTGCCCTTATTTTCCGCTGTCAACGCCCGCTATGAGGCTGCTGGCAAAGAAAGTGCCCGGATTCTCTCCCTCGATGAGGCCTTTGCCGGGGTGGATGAACAAAATATCCGCGATATGTTCCGCCTGCTGAACGAGCTGGATCTGAGTTATATCGTCAATTCGCAGATCCTCTGGGGGGATTATGACACCGTCGATTCGCTGGCGATCAGCGAGCTGATCCGGCCGGATAATGCCGATTTTGTGACGGTGCTGCGTTACCACTGGAACGGCAAGGTGCGAAAGCTGGTGATGGATGTGGATGATGCCTCATGATTTTGCGGCTTATCTGAAAGCCAATCCCGGTTATCATCGGATCATCAAACAGATCCGGGAAAAATATGAGTCACTCGGTCATTTCGGTGGCACCATCCGCCTGGATCAGCTCAGCACTGCCGAGCGGGAGGTGTTAAGAAGTCTGTTTAAAAAGAATTATCTCCAGAAAAGTGCCAGTTTTTCGGTCGAAAAATTTATCAGTGCTTTTGAAACCACCCGCTATCAGGGCGTCGATTTCGAAGCAGTACTCAGCTGCTATTTTGGTGAAAAGCTGAGCTGGAAAAAGGCTGTGCGAAGCCAGTACGCTGACCAGAAAAGCCAGTATTTTGAAGCAATGATCAACAGTTTTAAGGAATCACCGGCAGCCTTGTGGTTAGAAGATGTCTTGATCAATAAAAACAATGCCTATTCACTGCTTAATTTAAAGTATAACGAAGACCCTGAGTATCTAAGAAGACTGCTGACTCAGGTTTGCATGGGCTTAAATCAATGTGTGACGGAACCGGAAAAGGTGCGGTTGGCGCTCTTTGCCTCGCAAGTCACCAAAGATCCCCATGCCTTTGATATGAACCGCGATGGCGGGCGGCTGCTTCTTTACGCATTATCGGCCTATTATAAAATTAATTATCCCCAAAATGCCGAAGCCCAGATGGAACTATTATATCAGGCCGGCCTTATTTACGATGAGGTTTCCAATTACACGATCTGCCGCGGGATCCGGGCGTTTGCCGGCGACAAAAGCCATTCCGGTTGGGAGGGCTTTGCCGATTGCAGTGAACCCCTGCACATCTCGCTTTGGAATATCGGCATGATCGACCGGGTCAGTTGCGTCAACAGCCGGGTCTTTGTGTTTGAAAACCCGACCGTATTCAGTGAAATAGCTGGGGTTCTGGAAGATCGTCCCGGTTCGCTGATTTGTTCAGCTGGCAACGTCAAGGTAGCCACGCTATTGTTGCTCGACAAAATTGTTCAGGGCGGCAGTGAGATTTACTATAGTGGTGACTTTGATCCAGAAGGGTTGATTATTGCTGATAAGCTCAAAAAAAGATACGGCGAAAAATTGATCTTATGGCATTTTAACCGGGAAGCTTATCAAACGATCCAGTCAAAAAAGATTATCTCGGCAGCCCGCTTAAAAAAGCTGGATAAGATTGAGTCACCGGAATTAAAAAAGCTGGCGGAAGCGATTAAAAAATTCGGTTACAGTGGCTATCAGGAAATGATGGTCGATGTTTATCTTAAGGATATTGAAACGCTTTAATTCAGTTAAAGAATCAATTCGAATAAATTGCATGGATTAATTGAAGGTTAAAATCAAAAAAGAATCCTCTGATTAAGAGAGGATTCTTTTTTTGAGAAAGGAGTATGTAAGCTGTTCATGAAAAGATTTATATTAAACCAAGGAATTATTGAGGGATAAGTCCTTAGTGAAAACCCACGAAAAAGACACGTGTGGTGGATTACTGTTCTTAGTTTAACGCCGATCTGTGGTCAGCACTTGATTATTTTGTGATAATCAGGTGAAGGTTTTAATTAAAATGAAATTAACAATTCTCTGCTACAATGATTATAAAAAATGGCAACTAAATGTAAATAACCAGGCAGAAAAAAAGAAAGAGGAGACAAAATGAAAGACTATCGGCCCGACGATTTTGATTTTAATAAAACCCTTGGCGAAATCAGTGAAGGCATTAAGAAACCAAATATTTTAATCTGCGGTGCCACTGGCGCCGGAAAAAGTTCGGTAGTGAATTATGTTTTTGGAGCAGCGGTGGCCCGAATCGGCCATGGCATTCCGGTAACCCGGGGAATTACCAAATATCAGCAGGCCGATGCCGGGGTGGTGCTTTATGATACCGAAGGCTATGAAATCGGCACCGAAAAGATATCTAAGTATAAGGCCAATGTCGAAGGCTGGGTAAATGAATGCCGAGATGCCGCCATTAAACCGGCTAAAAAAGATGAAACCGATCATCAGGATCTGACTAACCAGATCCACGAGGTTTGGTATTGCATTTCGGCCGGAAATAAACGGGTAACCGATATGGATATCGATGTGATCCAGATGCTGAAAGCAAAAAAGCTGCCAGTGGCAGTGGTATTGACCCAAATCGATAACCTTGATGCCGAAGAACTGCTGGCCATGGAAGCGGCGATCAGAAACCATTGCCAGGTGGAATTTTTCCGCACCAGTGTGGCCGATGATCCGGCGGTGAAAAGAGCTTTGCAGGATTACCTGCAATGGGATGAGCTGATCAGGTGGGCGATTGATCATCTCGATGAATCCTTGCGAGAAGGGTTTATCAGTGCTCTGAAAGGCAATCTGGAGGCTAAAAAAAGACTGATCAATCATAAGATCATACCCCTTTATACTAGCGGAGCGGCTGGCGTGGCCTTAACGCCGATCCCTTTTTCGGATGCGGCGCTGCTGGTGCCGATCCAGATAAAGATGTCCCTGCATATTATGAAAACCTATGGACTGGATCAGAAGCTGGGGAATCTGTCGTCGCTGGTGGGTTCGGTGGTGGTTTCGGAATCCGGCCGGTTATTGGCTCAAACGCTCAGTGCCAATCTCTTCAAATTGATTCCCGGGGTCGGAACGGCGATTGGCACCACCGTTAACACCGTAGTGGCCTCGAGCTTTACCGCCGCCATGGGTTACGCTATTTCTGAGATCTGTTTTCGTTGCGCCACGGCGGTGTTTGAAGAAGGCAAGGAAATTGAGTGGGCCGAGTATTTTAATGGCGAGAATATTACCGCGTTAATGGCCGAATGGTTCAAGGTAAAAGACCGGGATAAAAGACATGGGTAAACGCTGTGAGACCAATGTCCTGATATTAGGAAAAACTGGGGTGGGGAAAACATCCTTATGCAATTATATTTTTGGCGCCGAAGTCATGAAAACCGGAGCCGGTCGGCCGGTCACCGGGATGGGGATCTTTGCTGAAACGATTGAACTGAGCCCTGATCTGATCCTTCATCTCTACGATTCCTGGGGACTGGAAGCTGATAAATCCGAAAGTTGGAAAGCCCTGATTCAGGAGGTACTGGATCAACATGATGTCCGGGAAATCAAGGACTGGTTTCACACCATTATTTATTGTCTGTCAGCCAAATCGGCCCGGGTGGAAGACTTTGATCTGGAAATGATCAAGACCCTCGGGAAGGATGGCAACCCGGTACTGGTGGTGCTGACCCATTGCGATGTAATGAATGTGGAAACCGCCATTGCGGCGATGCGAACAGAAATCATCAACAAGACGGCGGTGCGGGAACAGGATATTATTGAGGCATCCAGCCACACCAAAGTATTGCTTAGCGGCAAGAAAACGGAAGTCTTTGGTAAGGAAAAAATCATCCACCGGATCAAGGTTAATCTGCTTTACTCGATTTCAGGAAAAATGCCACAAATACTCGCAGCTATCGGCCAGGAAAAAATAAATGGGTGGTTTAACGATTGTCAGGAAGTGGTGAAAAAACAGGTTGGCTTGATAAACCCGACCTCCGGGAAAAAAGAAACCAGCCGCAATGAATTTTTTGATAGCTACGCTCAGGATATTTTTGATGACATTGGCAGGGAGTCGGATGCTCTTTTTAACGAAGCCTATGATTTTTTTAGTGCTTTCAGCAGTCAATTTTCAGGCAATGCTCTGGTGGAAGTGACAGAGCAACAGCGAATCCCCCAGATTACTCATTTTCAGATTAAAAAAAGCGATAAAATTAGAACCTCAATTGCCGGAGTTGTTTTTTTGGCCATCCCGGTGGTGGGATGGCTGGGTAAATTTGCCATCCAGGAAAAAACCCGGGCCTATTATCGGGAAGGCCTGCGACACAATAAGGCCTTACTCGAAGATCACCTGCAGGTCTGTGTCCAAATTTTGTCTCAGGAATTAAAAAAAATTAATTCAGGATTGGAGATTGAAGAATAACTGGTTTGCTTTGGGGTATATAATTAGACATCTGTAAATTCATACATTTAAAAAGGAGAGACCGAGATGGAATTGGTAGATAAAATTGGCGTGATCTATTGGAGTTATAAAGAAAGCACGGAGATTATGGCCGAAAAAATATCAAATGGGATTGATGAAGCTGGTGCTAAAGCGATTTTAGTCAACGTGGTTGACTTTGATATTAACAGTATTGACAGCTATTATAAAATTGCCTTGGGTTGTCCGGCGATGGAAGGGGAAGCCTTGGAAAAAAGTGAATTTGAGCCCTTTTTTAAGAAGATTTCCGATCATTTAAAAGGAAAAAAGGTCGCTCTGTTCGGGTCCTACGGCTGGGATGAAACAGAATGGATGCAGAAGTGGGAGAACCAGGTAAAGGATCTGGGAGCGATTCTTTTTGACAAAGGATTAACCATCCATGGTGAGCCCGATAAGGAGAGTCGCCATCGCTGTGTCGATTTTGGCAAGGCTTTCGCCGAATTCTAAGAATCAGATCATAAAAAAATATTATAACGTGGTATAAAAGCAAATAAAAGATAGAAGCCCGGGAAGTAAAAACTTCCCGGGCTTCTATCAACTTAACGCATTGTTTGGCATTTATCAAAGCAGGGCGGATTTTGAACGAGGGGGATGTTCCCAATCCGCGCTAAGGTAAAAGTGTTATGTTATTTATGGCTTAGTTCATGCGGCTGACAAAGTCAGAGTAGGCTTCAATACCATGTTCATGAACGTCAAGACCTTCAATTTCAACACCTTTTTCAACTCGTAGACCAACTGTTTTCTTAAGGCCATAGAAAAGGAGGAAAGAAGTACCCAATGTCCAAGCTGCAACAGAAAAGACACCAATCGCCTGGACGGTTAACAGATCAATTCCACCACCGTATAATAAACCAAGAATTGCATCTTCGGTGCCAGGCAGGTAGTTGGCAAATACACCAACCAGTAAGGTACCGGCAACACCATTCATGCAGTGAACGCCAATGGCTCCAACCGGATCATCAATTTTCAGCTTTTGATCAATAAAAGGGATACCAAAGGTGATGATCAACCCGGCGATAATTCCGATCACGATCGCGCCCCAGATGGTCACAACCAGACATCCGGCTGTGATTGCAACCAGTCCGCCAAGGACACCATTAAGGGTCATTGAAATATCTGGTTTTTTGTAACGTGCCCAGGTCAGGAACATAACCGTTAATCCGCCAGCAGCGGCCGCCAGGTTGGTGGTCATAGCAATATGGCCAATATCTAAATTCACAGCCAGGGTACTACCACAGTTAAATCCGAACCAGGCAAACCAGAGAATAAAGACACCAAGCGCACCTAAGGTTAAACTATGACCAGGAATAGCATTGGCTTTTCCATCTTTGTTGTATTTACCAATCCGGGGACCAACAATGATGGCACCCATTAAAGCTGTCCAACCACCAACAGAGTGAACAACGGTTGAACCGGCAAAGTCAACAAATCCCATGGTGCTAAGGAATCCGCCACCCCATGCCCAGTGTCCGACAACGGGGTAAATAATCAGGCTGACAAAAGCAGAAATTACACAATAAACCGAGAATTTAGTTCGTCCGGCTACGGCACCAGATACAATCGTGGCTGCTGTGGCACAAAAGACCGTTTGGAAAAAGATAAACAATTCAGGTGTGACCGCATCAAAAGCTGAAACATTCGTCAGCTTTTCAGGACTGAAGAATCCGCCCATACCGATGAATCCGCCCACATCCGGACCAAACATAAAAGCAAAACCAAAACAGAAGAATAGGATTGAGCCGATCATAAAATCGACAAAGTTTTTCATGATGATATTCCCGGCGTTTTTAGCTCGGGTAAAGCCGGTTTCAACCATTGCAAAGCCAGCTTGCATAAAGAAGACCAGTACTGCGGCCAAGAAGACCCAGACAATATCAATATATTGTTGTAATTCTAATAATTCCATAATAATAACCTCTCTCATTAAATTGAATAACACAAATTAAATCATATAAACAGAATTGAAGTAATCAACGGGAGAATGAAAAAAGGAGACGGATTTAATAATGTCTTATTAAAACCTATCTCCTTTGATAGTTCAGATTACTTTTTCGATTCATATTATATTGCATCAACGCCATGATCACCGGTACGAATACGAACAACATCAGCTACATCGTAGACGAAAATTTTTCCACCGCCAATTTCGTCATCAGCGGCCAGACGGTCTTTGATGATCTTAATAATAATACCAGCTGTTTCGGCATCAGTTACTGTTTCGACCTTGATTTTCGGCAGAAAATTAACGGTATAGGCCGTCCCGCGATAGGACTTCTGATAACCCTTCTGGTTTCCGTATCCCATAATATTGGTAATCATCATCCCCTGGACATCGCAAGTATTGAGAATTTCTTTCAGGTCTTCCAGTCTTTCGGGTTTAATGATTATTTCAAGCTTTTTCATATGAACCTCCTTATAGTTTAATATGAATGGATAATGGGGGGAGGGGTATAAACCCCGGCCCCCATTATTTTTGTTGGTGTATTTGACTAGACGTAGAATAAAATATCTTTGTAGGTTGGGAATGGCCAGTATTTTTCAGCCGTGATTTCTTCAAGAGCGTCAGCAGCTACTCGCAGGGTTTCCATGGCTGGAATAATTTTTTCACAGGAATAGTTAGCTTCAGCCTGCGCGGAGCCACAATTCTTAATATCGGCAAGGGTGGTTTCGAGGAAGTCAATGGCTTTGATCAGGTCACCGGAAAGTTTCGATAATCTTTCGACCAGGGTTGACTCAGCGGAAACATCGATGGCATCACCACAGGATTTTTTAGCAATCAGGGTATCAACGACCTCTTTTGTATAGGTAATAACTGCCGGTGAGATATCACGTTTAGCCAAGTTAAGCATAGTTAGTGCTTCAATATTGATGGTTTTAATATACTCATCTAAATGAATTTCATAACGCGAATCCATTTCAGCCGGGGTAAAGATATTGTGTCGTTCAAAAAGTTTCACATTCTTTTCAGAAGTAAATTCAGCCAGGGCTTCGGGAGTTGTTTTTAAGTTTGGCAGACCGCGTCGAGCAGCTTCTTCAACCCACTCATCAGAGTAGTTATTGCCGTTAAAGACAACATTCTTACACTCTTTAACCGAATTTTGCAGCAACTCATCCAAAGCAGTATCAAAATCTTCGGCTTTTTCCAGAATGTCAGCATAGTCTTTCAGGACATCAGCAACAATTGTGTTAATGGTAATATTAGGGCCGGAAATCGACTGGTTTGATCCCAGCATTCTGAATTCGAATTTGTTACCAGTAAAGGCAAATGGGGAGGTTCTGTTGCGGTCAGTTGCGTCAATGATAAATTTCGGTAAGCTGTTAACCCCAAGTTCCATGACCAGATCCTTTGCCTCAGATACTGGTTTGCCGGTTTCAATCGATTTTAAAGCAGCAGTTAATTGTTCACCCAGGAAAACGGAAACAATTGCTGGTGGTGCTTCGTTGGCGCCCAGACGGTGGTCATTGCCGGCACTGGCAGCCGTAATTCGCAGCATTTCGCTGTATTTATAAACCGCTTCAATGGTGGCACAAAGGAAAAGCAGGAATTGTTTGTTTTCGACAGGATTCTTGCCAGGTTCCAATAAGTTTTCACCAGTGTTGGTAGACATCGAGAAGTTATTGTGTTTTCCTGAACCATTGACAAAATCAAATGGTTTTTCATGTAGCAGACAAGCCAGATCATGACGGTAGGCAACCCGTTGCATAAATTCCATAATCAGTTGGTTGTTATCGGTGGCAATATTGGTGTTGGCAAAAATTGGTGCCAGCTCATGTTGTGCCGGAGCAACCTCATTATGTCGGGTTTTAGAGGCGATCCCCAGACTCCATAATTCCTGATCCAGGTCAGCCATATAAGCGCCAACCCGACCACGAATTTTACCAAAATAATGCGTTTCCATTTCCTGGCCTTTTGGTGGTTTAGCACCAAACAAGGTACGACCGGAAAGGATCAAGTCTTTACGTTTTTTATACATTTCCCGTTCGATCAGGAAGTATTCCTGTTCAGCACCAATGGTAGAGGTGACTTTTTTGACGTCGTCTTTTCCAAACAGTTTTAGAATACGAACGGCGTGGGTATTAAGAGCCTGCATCGATCGTAACAGTGGTGTTTTTTTATCAAGCACTTCACCAGAGTAGGAACAGAAAATGGTGGGAATATAAAGGGTGGTTCCTTTGATGAAAGCATAGGATGTGGGATCCCAGGCGGTATAACCACGAGCTTCAAAGGTTGCCCGAAGACCACCAGAAGGGAAAGAAGAAGCATCTGGTTCACCCTTAATCAGTTCCTTGCCAGAGAATTCCATAATGACTTTGCCATCTTCAGTTGGGTTGATAAAGGCATCATGTTTTTCAGCAGTGATACCAGTCATGGGCTGGAACCAATGCGTGTAATGAGTTGCCCCTAATTCTAAAGCCCAATCTTTCATGGCGTTTGCAACAACTTCAGCGACGTTTTCTTCGAGAGGTAAATCCTCCTTCATTGTTTTTAACAGCGAAGCATAAATATGCTTTGGTAAGCGCTTACGCATAACACCGGAGTTAAAAACTTTTGATCCGAAAAGTTCGGATACATTTTCATTAATTGGCACGTGTGTGTCCTCCTAGAATATAATTTGTATAATTATAACATACATGGCACCATTGTCAGATATGTTAAAATAAAAGCTAAGTAGATCAAAGCGAAGGTCAGTTAGTCATTTCTGGGAATACCTTCTTTGTGACAAAGGGATAATGTTCAGACAATCAAGCTCAAAAAAATCAATGATTGTTTTCAGAAAATGATTAAAAAAAAAGCGCCCCGGAAAGCGTTCATTACACTTTCAAAGCACCATTGCTATCGCCACTCTCATGACAGTCATTACTATATTTAAAGTTAAATTTATTATAAACGATTGAAAGCTTCTTGTAAAGTAAAATTTGCAAGAAATTACATGTAATGGTTATCAAATTATAAAGCCGGCAGGAATGATTTACAAAAATAAAAGCCTACTATATAATAGCTACATACAGAGGTAAAATTCACACGATAGTAATCGTAAAGATGTTTCGTTGTTTATGTTTGGCCAAGGCCAAATAAGTTATTTAATTATGAAAGGAAAACAAAAATGAGTATTAAATTTGAATTGGATGAAGAAAAACACATCAAGGTACTGGATGCCCTGCTGGGAGATGCCGATTTGATGATGGCTTTAAATGATGTCGCAGACTTTGAAGCTGGTTATCGGCTGGTGGCTGAAAAAGTGCCGGGATTAAGTCTTGAAGAATTTGCTGGTTCGATGGAAATCTTGAGACAGACAATGATGGCACAAATGGAAAAAGGCCCGGTTCAATAAGCAAGAACCTGAAAATTTCCTAAAAACCCCCCTTTAAGCTAGAACGTTTAAGGGGGGATTAACGGTAAATTAAAATTGAAAACCTTGTCAGGTAAAATAAAACAAAAAAAAATTGTAACCGCAGCGGAAATATGTTTTAATGGTAGCACAAGTCACCAAGCACATTGTATACAAAAAATAGAATAAGAGCACTAGCAAAGAACAAAGGCGTTCGATCCTCCTGAAATTTTCAGATTGCAGAGGGGATCATTTAGCATGTTCTTTTTTGTTTTACGGTCAGCAATCGTGCAAAATCTGTGGATTCATAAGGCAGATGGGTACAAAAGATAAAAACAACTCGAAGCCTGATGTAGTATAATTGCTTAATATATAATATAGAAATAAATCAAGGCTGTTTCTGATTAAAATAAATGGAGGTTTAAAATGAGCTTAGCGAAAAATATAATTGAAGCGATGGAATTTATTGAAGCGAATGATGTAAAATTTATTCGCCTACAGTTTTGCGATCTATTTGGACAAAATCGGAATATTGCCATTACGGCTATGCAGATGGAACGTGCTCTGGCCAGCGGGATTCCCTTTGACGCATCCCTGGTCGTTGGTTTTCCGGAATCCCGGCAGACAGATCTAGTCTTATATCCGGACATTAGTACGATTCAGATTCTGCCCTGGCGCCCTCAGCAAGGAAAGGTAGCTAGAATCCTCTGTGATATCAAATACCCCAATGGCGATGTTTTTGAAGCGGATAGCCGCTATATCTTAAAAGAAACCATCAAGCGGGCGGAAGCTCAAGGATACCAGTTTAATACCAGTGCCGATTGCGAGTTCTATCTTTTTAAACAGGACGAAAACGGCGATCCGACAACCATTCCGACTGATCAGGCTGGTTACTTCGATTTAGCTCCCTATGACCGGGGTGAGAATACAAGACGGGAAATATGTCTGACGCTCGAAGATATGGGCTTTGAAATTGAAAGTTCCCGTCATGAAGCTGGTCGGGGACAGCATGAAATCGACTTTAAATATGACGACGCGCTGTCATCGGCCGATAAGATTATGACCTTTAAGACCGTTGTCAAAACGGTGGCACAGAGAAATGGCGTTCATGCCTCGTTTTTACCAAAACCGCTGATCGATGAACCGGGCAGCGGCATGCATATCCACGTATCCTTAGCTAAAGATGGCGATGATATTTTTGAGAACAATAATGGCGTTCTCGGTGAAGATGCGAAACACTTCATCGCTGGGATATTAGCTCATGTCAAAGGCATGACGGCAATTGCCAATCCCCTGGTTAATAGTTATAAGCGCTTAACCGGTGGCAAGGAAGCACCCCGCCATATTGGCTGGGGCTTTGGAAACCGCTCCCCGCTGATCCGGATCCCGATGGAATCTGAGGCCTATTATCGATTTGAACTAAGAGGTCCAGATCCTACCTGCAATCCCTATTTGACCTTTGCCCTGATTCTGGCAGCAGGTCTGGAAGGGATTGAAAAGAAAATGGTGCTGATGGACGAATTAAAGTTGGGCGAAGATGAAATTAACAACGATCCGATCGCTATCAAAAACATTCAGGAGCTACCAATTACCTTAATCGATGCCTTGACTGAAATGGACGCTGACCCGTTAATTAAAATGGTGCTGGGCGAAGATTTGGCTGAAAAATACATCGAACTGAAAACCGCCGAATGGATGGACTATATCAAAACTGTTCACCCCTGGGAAATTGATCGCTACCTCTTAACTTATTAATATCGAAAAAACTTAAAAAGGCAGGAGGTGAAGGGGATGAGCAGCGTATTATTGGTATGTAAACAAG
This sequence comes from Acetobacterium sp., assembly GCA_028692885.1. Classification (GTDB taxonomy): domain Bacteria; phylum Bacillota; class Clostridia; order Eubacteriales; family Eubacteriaceae; genus Acetobacterium. The sequence goes on from JAQUWM010000010.1 coordinate 34,502, forward strand.
AGGATGTTATCCGTGGGCTGGCCGATATTTTACGCCCGATGAATTTTCAATTAATCGACTCGGCCAATTCAGCGGCCGAAGGTCGACGGAGACTCCAGGAAATTGAATATGATCTGGTGATCGTGAACACCCCCTTAGGTGATGAATTCGGTGTCGATTTTGCCGTTGATATTCTGGAAAAATTCATGGTCGGGGTAATCCTCATTGTCAAAAGCGAACTGGTTGATCACGTTGAAGAAAAATTGACCGATACCGCGGCTTTCGTTGTCCCAAAACCGCTAAACCGGCAGCTGCTGGTTCAAAACGTCCGCTTTGTCTGTCAATCCCGGGAAAAAATCCAAAAGCTACAAAGTCAGAATCAGGCCTTGAAAGCCAAAATTGACGATCTCAGGGTGGTCTACCGGGGTAAACTCTTCCTGATGGGGCATCTCGATATGACCGAAGATCAGGCTCACCGCTACATTCAAAAGAAGGCCATGGATATGCGAACATCGCCCCGAAAGGTAGCTGAACAGATTATCAAAACCTATGATAAAAAGTAGCGACATAAAAATAGTATAAAAATCATCAAATTGAGCTTCCTGACGAGATAAACCCTTGTTATGAAGCTTTTTACATGGTAAGCTTTAAGGACAACGAAGGGATTTTCAGCGTAAACTGGCTTAGGTGTTGAAAAGAAAAAATGTAAACAATATCAGTGAAAAAATAAAAAAATATGTGGAACAAATCTGATTGCTTTATGTTATAATACTGTGGGAAAAAATGATCCCATAAATAGTTTAAAGATGCTAATTAGTGGTGTTTGATCAAAGCGCTTCGGGAAAGATTGGATGCAAATCCAGGTGATAGAGACGTTTCTGATCTGAGGTTGATGGAAGGAATGAGAATAGATGTCGATTTCTGTATTAGTTGGCGCCCAGTGGGGCGATGAAGGCAAAGGCAAAATGGTGGATTATTTCGCCAAACAGTCTGATTTAATTGTTCGGTTTCAAGGGGGCGACAATGCCGGTCATACTGTTATTAATGATTATGGTGTTTTCAAACTTCACTTAATTCCCTGTGGTGTTTTCAACAAAGACTGTCAATGTTTAATTGGCACCGGTATGGTTGTTAACCCCGATGTTTTACTTGAAGAAATGCAGCAGATCATTGAAGTAAAGGTAAGCCTGGCAGGACTTAAAATATCGGCTAAAGCTCATGTCCTCATGCCCTATCATCAAAAACTGGACGAACTGATGGAAGCCAGCGGCGGCATTGGTACCACCAAGCGAGGCATCGGTCAGGCTTATGCCTATAAAGCGATGCGAAAAAGCCTGCGCTTTGAAGATTTGCTAAATCTTGAAAATGCCAAAAAGAAACTGGAAGCCATTGTACCGGTAGTCAATGACCAAATGGCCTCCTATAAAATAGAACCCTATACGGTGGAAGCGCTGTTTGCCAAATGTCAGGCCTGGGCCGAAACCTTCGGCCATATGATTGTCAATCCGGTTGGTTACTTACATGATATGATTGATGCCGATAAAAATATTCTTTTCGAGGGCCAATTGGGAGCCATGAAAGATATTGATCTGGGAATCTTCCCCTATGTCACCTCATCCAACCCGATTGCCGCTTATGCAGCTGTCAGCGGCGGCTTTCCGGCCAAGAAAATTGACAAGGTGATTGGTGTGGCCAAAGCCTTTTCCAGTGCCGTTGGAGCCGGTCCCTTTCCGACCGAAGAATTTGGCGGTACGATTGACATCCTGCGGGGCACCGGCGAAAAACCGGATGATGAGTTTGGCGCCCGAACGGGGCGATCCCGTCGTTTGGGTTGGATCGACATTCCGGTATTGAAATATACCCATGCTATTAACGGCTATGATGAACTGGCTTTATGTAAGATTGATAAGCTGGATGATTTGCCGGAGATTAAAATCTGTGTCGATTATAAATTAGATGGCGAACTGGTAACCAGTTTTCCCGATACCGAAGACCTGGAACGAGTTGAACCGGTTTATATCACTCTTCCCGGTTGGTTGAGCGATACGACCGCAATCCGACGACTGGAAGAGTTACCCGAAAATGCCAAGAAATACATTAAAACAATTGAAGATTTGGTTGGAACGACCATAGCCTATGTAGGTGTTGGCCCGAACCGAGAGGACTTAGCGATTCGATAGATGTGCTAAATTGAGATACCTGGTTGCGTGCAATCAGGTATTTTTTGGAAATAACTAATGCGGAGGTAAACAATGTCTTATTACAAACGAGATAAGCGGGCCTGGCTGGTGCTGTCAGACGGCAGCGTTTTTGAAGGCTATAATTTTGGGTGCGAAGGCACCACCATTGGCGAAATTGTCTTTACTACCGGGATGACCGGTTATCAGGAGGTGCTCACAGATCCGTCCTATTATGGACAGATTGTCCTGCAAACCTATCCTTTAATCGGAAACTATGGTGTTAATGCGGATGATATGGAGTCAGAGCGAAGCTGGATCAATGGCTATATCACCAAAGAATGGTGTGAAGAACCGTCGAATTTCAGAAATACCCACAATATCAACGAATTTATGATACAGCAGGATAAAATCGGCATCTGGGATGTCGATACCCGAGCCATTACCCGCGTCATCCGGGAACATGGCACCATGAACGGCGCCATTACCACCGAAGACATTGAAACCACCAAAGAGGCTCTATTGGAAAAAATCCGAAACTTCAAAGTGGTGAATCCGGTACAGGCGGTGACCCGCAAAAATAAGGGCTGGTATTATAGCCAGGTCAACCGGGCCAACCATGTCGCCCTGATCGATTATGGCTACAAACATAATATTCTGCGGATGTTGTTGCGTTTGGGCTGTAATGTCACCGTCATGCCTGCCAATACCACCATTGAAGAGATCCGGAATCTGAATCCCGATGGGATCATGTTGTCCAACGGCCCGGGGGATCCGGCTGAAAATGTGGAAATCATTGAAAACCTTAAAGACTTTATTGAATATGGCAAACCGATATTTGGAATCTGTCTGGGCCATCAGCTGCTGGCGCTGGCCATGGGGGGACAAACCTTCAAGCTTAAATATGGCCACCGGGGGATGAATCAGCCGGTTAAAGATATCACCCGAGATCGGGTTTTTATTACCAGTCAGAACCATGGTTATGCCGTGGTGCCGGAGAGCATTCCCGCTGAAGTGGGAAAAGTGACGCATTTCAACTTGAACGATGGCACCTGTGAAGGGGTGGAGTATTCAGGTATCCATGCCTTTACGGTGCAGTTCCATCCCGAAGCCAGTGCCGGCCCCAACGATACCGGCTATTTATTTGAACAATTTACTGATCTGATGGAAAGGGGGCAACAAGGATGCCTTTAAGAAGCGATATTAAACGAGTCCTGGTGATCGGCTCCGGCCCCATTGTCATCGGCCAGGCGGCCGAGTTTGACTACGCCGGCACCCAGGCCTGTAAAGCCTTAAAAAATTACGGTCTGGAAGTCATTTTGATTAATTCCAATCCAGCCACCATCATGACCGATAAGGTCATGGCGGATAAAATATATATTGAACCCTTAACCCTGGAAGTGATCAGACGGATCATTTTGATGGAAAAACCGGACAGTATTCTGTCGACGCTGGGTGGCCAAACTGGTCTGACCTTATCGATGCAGCTGGCCAAAGAAGGTTTTTTGGATGCCCACGGCGTCAAGCTGCTGGGTGCCAACCTGGAAACCATTGAAAAAGCTGAAGACCGGCAGGCCTTTAAGGATATGATGCGAGAAATCGGTGAGCCCTGTATTCCCTCCGAGGTGGTTGTCACCATTGAAGACGCAGTCCGTTTTGCCGCCACCATCGGTTATCCGGTGATTGTTCGTCCGGCCTTTACCTTAGGTGGCACCGGCGGTGGGATTGCCAATAACCAGCAGGAACTGGAAGAAATTGCCACTCACGGGATCAGGCTGTCACCGATTAGCCAGATTCTGGTGGAAAAAGGCATTGCCGGCTGGAAAGAAATCGAATTTGAAGTGATGCGAGATGCCAAAGGCAATGTTATCACAGTCTGTAGTATGGAAAACTTTGATCCGGTTGGCATTCATACCGGGGATTCCATTGTCGTGGCACCCTGTCAAACCCTGAGTGATAAAGAATTCCAGATGTTACGAACTTCAGCCCTTAGAATTATTTCGGCGTTGGGGGTTGAAGGGGGCTGTAATTGTCAGTTTGCCCTGAATCCGGAGAACTTCAACTATGCGGTCATTGAGGTTAACCCCCGGGTTTCCCGTTCCTCCGCTTTGGCTTCAAAGGCCACCGGTTATCCCATTGCCAAGGTAGCCAGCCAGATTGCTATTGGTTTCTCATTGGATGAAATAACCAATGAGGTAACCGGCACCACCACCGCCTGTTTTGAACCGGCGATTGATTATATCGTGGTTAAATTTCCACGCTGGCCCTTTGATAAATTTGTCTATGCCAAACGGACCCTTGGCACCCAGATGAAGGCTACCGGGGAAATCATGTCGATCGGCTCCAGTTTTGAACATGCCATGATGAAGGCCGTCCGTTCCATTGAATTAGGGCTGGAAACCCTGACTATTGAACGTTTGGTGGAAGCCAGCGATGAGGATATCATGACGATGCTGGCGGCCTCGGATGATGAGCGTTCCTTTGTGGTCTATGAAGCCATTAAACGGGGGGTCTCCATGGATACCATCACTCAGATTACCCGGATTGACAAATGGTTTTTGGATAAACTCCGTCATTTGGCCGTTATGGAGAAGGACTTAAAAACCCTGGGCCTGACTGAAGAACGAGTCCGGGTAGCCCGGGAGTTGGGCTTTTTAGACAAAACCATTGAAGAATTGGCCGGTCAGAAAATTGCCGAAGCGACTAAAAGCTATGCGTCCTTTAAAATGGTTGATACCTGTGCCGGTGAATTTGCAGCTCAGACGCCTTATTTTTATTCCACCCGGGATAAAGAAAATGAAGCGGCCCTGTTTATCGAGAATCACCCCTCCGGTAAAGAGCGGATTCTGGTGCTCGGTTCCGGTCCGATCCGGATCGGTCAGGGGATCGAGTTTGACTACTGTTCGGTACATTGTGCCTGGGCCCTGCGGGAAAAGGGCTATGAAGCAATTTTCATCAACAACAATCCGGAAACGGTATCCACCGACTTTGATACCTCAGACCGTCTTTACTTTGAACCGCTGACTAAAGAAGACGTGCGTTCGGTGGTCGAAACCGAAAAACCGATTGGGGCCATTGTTCAGTTTGGGGGACAAACGGCCATTAAACTGACCCGTTATCTGGAAGAAATGGGCGTTCCGGTGCTGGGAACCTCGCCAGCCAATATCGATGCCGCTGAAGACCGGGAAGTCTTTGACCAGTTGCTGGAATCCTGCAATATTAGACGTCCTGAGGGCGAAACTGTCTATACCACCGCTGAAGCAGTGGAAGTGGCCGAGCGCTTAGGCTTTCCGGTACTGCTCCGTCCCTCCTATGTCTTGGGCGGACAAAATATGATCATTGCCTACGAACGGGAAGACGTGATCGAATACATGGACATCATCACCACCGTGGAACTGGAAAACCCGGTATTGATTGATAAGTACCTGATGGGAAAAGAAGTGGAAGTGGATGCCATCAGCGATGGTGAAAGCTATCTGATCCCCGGGATTATGGAGCATATTGAGCGGGCTGGGGTCCATTCCGGCGATTCGATCTCAGTTTATCCGCCCCAAACCCTCGATCAACGGACCAAAGATACCATCATCGATTATACCGGCCGACTGGTCAAAGCCCTGGATATTGTCGGGATGGTCAATATTCAATATGTCATCTATGAAGATGAGGTCTATGTCATTGAAGTCAATCCCCGCTCGTCGCGGACGGTGCCCTATATTTCCAAGGTTACCGACATTCCGATGGTCAACATTGCCACCAAGATGATGCTCGGTGACAAGCTGGCCGACCTCGGTTATGCCCCGGGGCTACAGCCGGAAGGTGACTACGTTGCCGTTAAGGTGCCGGTCTTCAGTTTTTCCAAGCTGCAGGATGTCGATACCCAATTGGGACCAGAAATGAAATCGACCGGCGAAGTTTTAGGCGTGGCCAAAACCTTTGCCGATGCCCTCTACAAAGGCCTGGTCGCTTCCGGCCGCAGCATGGAACGGGCCGGCGGGGTGCTTTTGACCGTTAAAGACCGCGATAAAGAAGCGATTGTCGAAATTGGCCGCCAGTTCCACGAAATGGGCTTTACCATCTACGGTACCGTCGGCACTGCCCTGATTCTCAACGAAAACAATATCCCTACCAAGGTGGTCCGCCGGCTGGCCGAAAGCAAGCCCAACATCGGCGATCTGATCGAAAGTGGCAAGCTCAACTATGTCATTTCGACCTCCAGCAAGGGCCGGATGCCCCATCATGATGACGTCCGGATGCGTCGTAAATGCGTCGAAACCTCGATCGCGCTGTTGACCTCGCTCGATACCGCCCAGGCGTTGCTGGATTGTTTAAAATCCAACCGCACGATGGCCGAAATTGAATTGGTGGATATTAAAGATATCCGATAAGGACCGCATTTTTTTACAAAAGAACTTATTCAATTGCGTTGAATAAGTTCTTTTTATTTGGTAGAATGGAAAGAACTTTATAATTACAGAGAAATGAAAGGATAACAGATGATCAAAACGTCAAAAAAGATTCAGGCCAGTTTTATTGCGATTATAACTGTTGTTCTTTTTTTTATCCTGAGTTGGTATTATGTGGCATTGATCAATAATGCCCTGAGAGAACAAACCTTTTTATACCTGTCCGAAGTTGGCACCCGGGGCGCCGACCTGGTTGAAAGCAAGGTCAATAATGAACTGGAAAACCTGTCGACAACCAGTAAGCTGATTGAAGCCAGCGGTAATTTTAATCAGGCCCAAATGTTAAGCCTCCTGAAGGTGGAGGCGGCTGAGGGCAACTTCAAGCGAATGGCGATTGCCTTTCCCAATGGCGACGTCCTGACTTCCGATGGACTGGCCTATAACATTGCCGAACGGCCATATTTCAAGGAGGCCATCAAAGGCCAGGCCGCCGTTTCTGATACCATTAACGACTACACCGATAACAAGCCCATCAATGTTTATGCTGTACCGGTTTTTCAGGGTAATCAGGTGGTAGCATTGGTAGCGGCGTCGGTCGAAACTGAGAAGTTGAAAAAATATCTGGAAGTCGGCAGTTTTTCCAACCAGGGCTATTCTTACATTGTCAAGGCCAATGGCGACGCGGTGGTTACCTCGGCTCATGCCAATAGTCCCGGCGACTTTGACAATATCCTGGAACTGCTTAAAAAAGCTGATTTGCGCAGTGGCGACAAGCTGGAGACCATTGTTGCCAACATGGCAGCCGGAAAAAGTGGTAGCTTTACCAGTTATTATGGCGGCCTGGAACGGCATACCATCTATAAACCGCTGGCCATCAATGACTGGTATATGATGACGGTGGTGCCGACCGCGGTGGTCAGCACCCAGACCCGCCAGATCAGCTGGTATTCTTTTATGTTGATCGCTGCGGCCCTGCTGGCGATGGCCTTATTGTTTGCCATCATTCTGTTTTACCAGGATCGGGCCAAAAAGAGATTGGAACGGGTGGCCTATGTTGATGAGGTTACCGGCGGCAACAACTGGCAGAAATTCAAGCAGGAAGCCGGTGCCGTGCTGGAAGCGAAAAATACCGGGGCTTGTGCCATCCTGACCTTTGATATCGATCGCTTCCGTTTTATTAATGAAGAATATGGTCATGAAAAGGGCGACCAGCTGCTTAAGCTGGTAGTCGCCATTTTAAAAGAGCGGATGTCCAAACAGGAAACCTATGCCCGGGTATCCGGCGACCATTTTGCGATCCTCTGCGTTTGTGATGACCGCGATAAAATAATCCAGCGGATCAGGGAGTTTGGCCATGTTTTAAACAAAGAACGGGAAACCATCGGCATTAAGGAACGGCTGTCTTGTCATTTTGGCATTTATCTCATTGAAGACAAGCAAGGCAATCTCGAAAAAATCCGTGAAAAAGCCAACATGGCCCGGATTGCTGCTAAAACCGCCGAGAACCAGCGCTGGTTTTTCTATTCCGATGCCTTCCGCAAAAAAATCGGCGATGAAAAAGAGATCATCGACCAGATGGAAGATGCCCTTGAAAACAGCCAGTTTGTTATCTATCTGCAGCCCAAGTACGATCTCCATCGCAATCGCTATTGTGGCTGCGAGGCGCTGGTGCGCTGGCGCCATCCCGAGAAGGGGCTGATCGCACCCGGCGAATTTATTCCCATTTTTGAACAAACCGGCTTTATTAAAAAGCTCGATATGTTCATGCTGGAAGAAGCCTGCAAGGTGTTAAAACGCTGGGAAGAAAAGAATTTCAGTAAAATGCAGATTTCGGTCAATATTTCCCGTAAAAACCTCAAGCAGAGCGATTTTATTGAGCGGGTCTTGTGTATTACCAATCAGTACCGCATTGATCGTGGCAAACTGGAAATTGAGCTGACCGAATCCAGCATTTTCGAAAATGTTGATCGGATGATTGAGATTGGCGAAGCCTTTCGGCATTACGGTTTTAAAATGGCCATGGATGACTTTGGCTCGGGTTATTCATCGATCAATCTGCTCGGCAATCTGCCGCTTGATGTGATCAAGATGGATAAGGGTTTTTTCAACAGCCACCTCAATCGTGAGCAGAATCTGATCGTGGTGGAGTCAACCATCAAGATGATCAAAAAGCTGGGGATGACGGTGGTGGCCGAAGGGATTGAAACCGAAACCGAGGTTGATATGCTGCGATCGCTCGGCTGCGACATCATTCAGGGCTATTATTTTGGCAAACCGATGCCGGTTTATGAGTTTGAAGAACAGATTTTTGAGTAATAAAGTTTCTGGAAGAGGAAAATAATGGAAACAAAAAATATTCGTATCGGTGATATCTTGATCAATGCCGGTTTTATTAAAGAAGAACAGCTCCAGGAAGCGCTGGCCTATCAGAAGGTTGATAAAAGCAAACGGCTGGGTGCGATTCTGGTTGACTATGGCTATGTCAGCGAGGCCCAATTGCTGGCGGCCCTGTCCAAACGGCTGAACGTGCCGGTGCTGGACTTGACCGATACCCCCATCGATCTCGAAGCGGCCGCAAAAATTCCCCAGAACATCGCCTTTAAGTATTCGTTGCTGCCGATTGCCGAAGAAAACAACCATCTCGTCGTGGCGATGAATGATCCTCTTGATTTTTACGCGATTGAAGATCTGCGCCTGATCACCAACATGAATATCGATGTGGTGCTGGCGCCGCGGCAAGTCATTCTCGAAACGATCCGCAAAGCCTACACCGAAATCGAAGCCCGCAAGGCCGCTTCGGCGGCCAATAAAACCGTCGAAGGCAGCAGTCTGTCCTTTGTTGAGGATATCCTGACCAATGAGGGCGATGCCCCGATTGTCAATCTGGTCAACTCGGTTCTGTTAAAAGGTCATAATGCCGGAGCCAGCGATATTCACATTGAGCCCTTTGAAAAAGAAACCCTGATCCGGCTGCGGGTCGATGGCCTGATTGTTGATTATCTCAGTCTCGCCAATAACCTCCACCAGTCGATTATTGCCCGGATCAAGATCCTCTCCAACCTCGACATCGCCGAGCGCCGGGTCCCCCAGGACGGTCACTTCCGGATCCGCATCGACGGCGTCGAAATGAATGTCCGCAGCTCCAGCATTCCCACCGTATACGGCGAAAAAATGGTGATGCGCTTTTTGAGCATGAACGTCCCCCTCGATCATGCCAGTCAGTTCGGGATGAATGATGACGACTATCAGAAAATCCTGCAGATGCTCCAGAGTCCCCATGGCGTTGTCTATATCACCGGCCCGACCGGCAGTGGTAAAACCACCACCCTCTATATGATTCTGGAAATGCTCAGCCAGCGCAATGTCAATATCGCCACCATTGAAGACCCGGTCGAGCGCAACCTGCCCAAAATCAACCAGACCCAGGTCAATATTCTGGCCGGCCTGACCTTTGATGTCGGGCTGCGCTCAATCCTGCGCCAGGATCCCGACATCATCATGGTCGGCGAAACCCGGGACACCGAAACCGCCTCAATCGCCGTCCGTTCGGCGATTACCGGCCATCTGGTGCTGTCGACCCTGCATACCAACGATGCTGTCTCGGCCGTCGTCCGGCTTCAGGACATGGGCGTCGAGCCTTATCTGGTCGCCAACTCGCTGACCGGGGTGGTGGCGCAGCGACTGGTCAAAAAAATCTGTCCCAACTGCCGCGAAGCCTATCAGGCTTCCGAGATTGAAAGAGATCTGCTCGGCGAACCGCGCTTGACCACCCTCTACCGCGGCCGCGGCTGTCATATCTGCAACAATACCGGCTACAAGGGCCGGACGGCGATTCATGAAATTCTGGCGATTGATAAAACAATCCGCAACCTGATTTCAAGGCGCGAACCAATTGAGGATATTTACAGCTATGTCGAAGCAACCGGTCGCCTGATCCCGCTGCGAAAAAGCGTTGCCAACCTGACCATTTCGGGGATCACCTCGATGGAAGAATTTCTTAAGCTATCATATTATGTCGAATAGGGAGAAGCATCATGACAAGTTTTTTAGAGCTGGTTAATTACGGCCGCCACAACGATTGTTCCGATATTCATCTATCGCGCGAGTTACCGCCGGTTTTCCGCAAAAACGGGAAACTCTATCAAAGTGATTTTGAGCACAACCCGCAGCTGATTGAACAGCTGATTTTCAGTATTCTGACCCCGGCCGAGCGAAAAAAGCTGGAAGACGGCAGCGATCTCGATTTTTGCCATGTCACCCCTCAGGGCTTGCGGCAGCGGGTCAATATCTATAAGCAGCAGGGCAGTTATGCCGCCGCGATCCGCCTCCTCAACGATACCATCCCCAGCTTTGAAGACCTCAAGCTGCCGCCGATCATCCGCAAGCTGGCGTCCGAGCCGCGGGGCCTGATCCTGATTACCGGCCCGACCGGCAGCGGCAAGTCGACGACGCTGGCCTCGATGATTGACTACATCAATATCAACCGCGCCGTCCATATCCTAACCATTGAAGACCCGGTCGAGTACAAGCATAGCCACAAGCGCAGTATTGTCCATCAACGCGAAATCGGTGTCGATGCCAGTTCCTTTGCGGCCGCCCTGCGCTCGTCGCTGCGGGAGGATCCGGATGTCATTCTGGTCGGCGAAATGCGCGACTACGAAACCGTATCGGCCGCCGTTACCGCCGCTGAAACCGGGCATCTGGTGCTGTCGACCCTGCATACCATTGGCGCCGCCAATACCATCGACCGCATCATCGATGTCTTCCCGCCCCACAGCCAGCAGCAGATCCGCACCCAGCTGTCCAGCATTTTAAAAGGTGTCGTCACCCAGCAACTGCTGCCCCTGGCTGATGGCTCCGGCCGGATGGCCGCTCTGGAAGTGCTGATCGGTACCGATGCGGTCCTCAACCTGATCCGCGAAAACAAAACCCACCAGCTGGCCTCGGTAATGCAGACCGGCGGCCGCGACGGCATGAAAACCCTCAACGCCGACCTGGCGATGCTGGTCCGTGACCAGAAGATCACTTACGAAGTCGGCCTCGAATGGGCCAGCGACAAACAGGAATTCAATCAGTACTTCGGCCGCTAGAAAGCTCGTTTAGTTCGCTCCGTAGGGGCGGTTCGTAACTGTCCGGACGCAGTGGATTCTTAAAACGAACCCAATCCCAGCACTAATCCGTAGGGGCGGTCCGTGACCGCCCACAACACGGTTGAAAATTCAGAACCTGTTCATAAAATGAACAAGTTAAAAACGCGTGGCTGAAAAACCACCTTATCCCATTAAAAATTTGTAAAAAGATTAACTTGACTTTTAATTGAAAAAGAATTACCCTAAGAGAGCGAAGAGCAAATCAGATGAAAGTCTGTGACGCAAAGCTTCAGGGTCTACGTTATGGTGGCGGTTTATACGCCAGATAATAGGACAGCCAGCTGCCACACATAGGAGTGGCTTTTTTTGTGCCTAAAAGTTGAAATGATGGATAGAAATGACGGACAGATTTTTAAAGCGGGCAGATTTAAGCGGGTTGTTACGCTTTCTAACGCAAGCGAATCAAAACAAGGCTAAAAAGAACAATGACTGAACCGCAAAAAGTCATCTAAAATACAAAGGATATGTCACGAAGATGTAAAATATTAACTTGACTTTTTAACCGCTATCAACTAAGATTAAACTAAAGTAAAATCAGAAAAAGGCAAAGCAGGGGAAACCCTGGGACGCAAAGCTAAAGGGTCTAAAGCCGTGGTCAGGGCACCAAACCGCCACGATACGACAGCCAGCTGCCGCACGGTGAGAGTGCGGCTTTTTTTGACAAAAAATTTGGCAATAATGGAGCGGGATTAAGGCAGCTTAAGGAGAAGTGTGAGATAATCATTACTACTTACCAGTCAGTCATACATAAAAAATAGGTATATAAATCATCGCCGGCGCAGATGATCATATAGAGCATAAAAAAACAAATAAGGAGCAAAAAATGGAATTAATTAACAAGATACGGAAAAGTAGAAAAGGGTTTACCCTGGTGGAAATTATTGTAGTGTTGATTATTTTGGCTGTGTTGGCGGCGTTTACAATACCGACGATGATTGGTTTTGTCAATGATGCCAGAGACAAGGCTCATATTGCTGAAGCCCGTGAGATTTATGTAGCGGCACAGGCAGCGACAACTGAAGCTGTCGCTTCAAGTAAAGCAGCTGTCCCCGCTGCAGATTTAAATGAGGGTGGTTCAAATTCTTTAAGTGGTAATAACACAGGTGGGACGCTTGCAGTTACAAATAAGGGAATGAGAAAAATGTTAGGTGATGATTTATCAGAGGACGCAGAATGGGTTGTCGTTGTTGAAGATGACGGAGCAACAACACCAGCAGCGACAGGAAAAGTCAAATCGGTAACTTATACTATTCCAAATTCTGATCCGGAAAGAACAATTATTATTGAAGATGGAGAAACAACGATCAGCTAGTTTATCAATCTTTTTAGACCCCATGCGCCATGGGGTTGTCTCCCTATCCAAGGCGCAAACCCGTCATTGGGTTTGCCCTTTGATAGGGATTTTTTTATCAGAACAATAACGGCTTAGATTATGATTAAATCCGATCATCGGCCATGAGTTTTACAGACAAAGGAGCTAGACTTGAACGCACAGACAGAAACCATCGATTATCCTCAATTAAAACAGGCTAAAAGTTTGGCGGAGTTGCTGGGCTGTATTCCAGACCGCTATTTCGAGAAGGTGCTGCTTTTTTTGCTGGGCGTTTTTACCCTGACACCAGTGATCATAGTGGCATTATTAAATTGTGGCATTACTTTTTTTAACCCCTATTATCCGCTGCTGCAAATGGGCTATGTGGGAATCGTGGTTGCTGGCCTGCTTTTCTATAAACGAGCACAGGAGAAAACAGGTTCTCCAATACTCATAAAGAACTCAAAAAAAACAGCGATAAAACAATGGGTATGGCAGTATGGGACCTATCTCTGCTTGGTGGCAGTGCTGTTTTTGGGTGCTTTGGCAACGCTTTTTTCATCAGATATCGGGCTTTCGTTTTTCGGCGACTACTATCGCAAGGAGGGGTTGTTGACGCTATGCGCCTATGCCGGTATTTTTATGGCGACGACAGCCATTCACAGTGAGCAGCTCAAAAAAAGACTGGTTGAGATGTTTGTGCTGGTGTCGCTGTTTCTGGGTATTATCGTAATCCTGCAGAGCTTGGGGCTGCCGATCCGATCGGTGGTCTACCAGTTTAATGTCAACGATACGGTTGCGTTTGTGCCCTGGACGGCGATTTTTCATCAAATCAACCACTATGGCTATTATTTAACCCTGGGGATTTTGGCAACCGCAGGGCTCTTTGTTGCTGAAACAGGGAAGTTCCGAGGGGTTTTCTGGATTCTGGTTTTTAGTTTGTTGACCGGCGTGTTGATTAAAAATAATAGCTTCGGGGCCTATCTCGGGGTCTGTGCCGGTCTGGTTTTGCTGCTTGGTGTCAGTATCAGGCGCAAAGAAGGTTTCAGAAAGGCACTGATTCTGATCACTCTGTTTATCGTAATTAGTATCGTTGCTAATGCCCTGATGGGAACTGTCAGAACCAATTTCACAGTGTTGACCGGCGATCTGAAAAACATTGTCCAAACAATCACAGCGCCCGTTCAGTCAGCGGAACCAGCTATGAATCAGGTGGAGGATGAAGCTGCAAAAGCGAAGGAGAAAGTCCAAATCCAGGCGAATAAGGCCGGAACTGGCCGCTGGAAAATTTGGAGTGAGTCGGTAGCCATCATCAAAAATTACCCGTTGCTGGGGAAAGGTCCGGATAATCTGGGTGAATTATTTCGGCAGAAGCACCTTTACGGCGATCGTCCCCACAATGAATATCTTCAGGTCGCCGCAACAATGGGAATTCCGGCAATGCTCCTGTATCTCGGGGCGTTGGGATGTGCCTTTGTTGCCGCGGCCAAAGCATTGAATAAGATGAAGCCGACCGGGATTATTGCCCTCGGGGCGGTGACCGCTTATCTGGCTTCGGCGATGTTTGGAAATACCATGTATTATACCTACCCCTACTTTTTAATTTTTCTGGCGATATTATTAACAGGCGCCCAAAAACCGGTTGGAGAGGTGTCCCATGCATCCGATCAAAGATTATCAGTATTATCCGACAAGTAATCAACCAGTTGGCTTTAGTCGGGGCTTTCCGTTGGCGGTGGTGATCATCCTTTGTTTTGTCGCTGCGATCATCGGTGGGCTGGTGCTAAGCATTCAAAACAGCACCTACGCCGCCAATGCCCGGCTGGTCTATCTGGCCGCCCAGGCCAGAGCCATCGAGTCGGCGGCGACTGGTCACTACCAGGTGCCAGGGCAGGCTGATCTGCTTGATTATATCGGCGTTGAGGTCAATCAGGATGCGGTCATCACTGTGGTTGATGAAAACCGGGATGCCACCATCGATTATATTGTCTATCGCCGGGGCGGTCGGGTCACCAGCTATTCCCCCGGGGATCTGGAAGCGGAAAAGGAAAAATAATGCGAAAGGAAGTTGCTTATGGTTGCATTGATCCAGTTTGTTTTTTATCTCTATATTTTTGTGATCGGCATCGTGATCGGCAGTTTTCTTAACGTCGTTATCTATCGGGTGCCATTGGAAATTTCGGTGGCTAAAGGCCGCTCTTTCTGCCCCCACTGCCAGGCCCCGATCAAGGGCTATCATAATATCCCGGTCTTGAGCTATCTGTGGCTGCGCGGCAAATGCGCCGACTGCGGCCAGCCCATCTCCATCCGCTATCCGCTGGTGGAACTCTTTACCGGGCTGCTGGCGCTGCTGGTCCTGGCCGTCTACGGTTTTTCCTTTCAATGGCTGGTGGTCTTTTCGGCCGGCGCTATTTTAATCTGCATCACGATGATCGATTTTGACACGATGATCATTCCCAATGGCCTGGTGCTGGCCCTGATGGCCCCGGCCCTGGTCAGCTTTTTCTTTTTTCCCGAGCTCGGGCTGCTGTCGCGGGTGATCGGGATTTTTGTGATCAGCCTGCCGATGCTGGCCCTGGCACTCTTTATTCCCGACGCCTTTGGCGGCGGTGATATCAAACTGATGGCCGTGGCCGGCTTTATGCTGGGCTGGAGTCACACCCTGCTGGCGGCCTTTATCGGCATTTTGCTGGGTGGGGCCGTGGCCGTTTACCTGCTGCTAAAAAAAACCACCGCTAAACATATGGCCTTTGGCCCATATTTATGCATCGGCATCATGACAGCCTTGCTATTTGGTGATATAATAATAAGGTCGTATTTAAACCTGTTTGGGTTATAATAATTCAGAATGAAAATCAAAACTGTGAACAAAGGTTGCTTTGGTGACAGTTTCACAAACAATTTTGTAACGTGTAGGCGAACAGTCGATAGACTGTACGCCGTACAGTGTAAAAATTGTTTCGTGCAAACTGGCAGCGAAGCTCGCGGCAGTTGATTATTCAACATCAACAACGGAGGGCCATATGCCGGTTTATAAATATACAGCCAAAAATTTACAGTCCCAGCTTATCAAGGGCACCATGGAAGCGGCATCGGCCGAGACGGTGCGGCGGACGCTGCGCCAGAATAATGAGTTTGCCATGAAAATACAGGAAGTTCAGGAGCATCATAAGGCTTATCAGCTCAAACCGATGGAACTGTCCGATTTTTCGCGTCAGATTGCCAGCATGCTGGGATCCGGCATCACCATGATCCGGGCCATCAAAATTATGGAAGAACGCGATGTTAAACCGGCCATCAAAAAGGTTTATGGGCTTTTATATCAGGAGATCCAGCGCGGCAATACCCTCTCTTATGCTATGGAATTAACCGACGGCTCCTTTCCCGAGCTGCTGATCAACATGTATAAATCGGGCGAGGCCAGCGGCCAGATGGAGGGCACGGCCCGCAAAATGGCCGATCATTATGAGAAGGAACACAAGCTCCGCGGTAAAATCAAAAGTGCCATGACCTACCCGGTGATCCTCTTTTTTATCACCGTCGCGGTGGTGGTGCTGATCTTCACCCTGATCCTGCCGCAGTTTTTTACCCTCTTTGAAGGGATTGAGCTGCCGGCGATTACCCGGCTGATGATCGCGATCAGCAATTCGATGACCAGTTACTGGTATATCTATCTGATCGGCTTATTGATTATCATCGCCCTGGGCGGTTTTTTAGTGACGGTTCCCTCGGTTAAACGGGGATTGGATCATTTTAAGTTGAAAATCCCCAAGATTGGCAAGCTGATGAAAATCATTTATACGGCCCGTTTTGCGCGGACCCTGAGCTCGCTTTACTCCAGCGGTCTGGCGATGATCAACGCCCTGACGATTGGCGGCGCCACGATCGGCAACAGCTATCTGCAGGGACAGTTTCCCGCGGTGATTGAACAGGTCAGAAACGGCGAACCGCTGTCAGCCTCGATCAAATTGATTGACGGTTTTGATGCCAAGCTGGTGGCGACCATTTATATCGGTGAAGAATCCGGGAATCTTGACAGCATGCTGGAATCGGTGGCGGATTCCTTCGACTACGAAGCCGAAATGGCGACCACCCGGCTGGTCACCTTTATTGAACCAATTATGATCATCATCATGGCCAGCATCGTTGGGGGGATCATGTTATCCGTCATGCTCCCAATTATGACATTATACCAAAATATCGGATAGGAAGGCTCTATATGCAGACACTCGTCTATTTTTCCAATGATGGCATTCAGGTCCTCCAGGGGATCATCAAGAAAGGCCGCTTGACCATCACTAATCATAAAACCTTGCCCGTTGAGGCCGGCGCCCTGATCAATGGGGTTATCACCAATGAAGAAGTATTCCGGGAAACGATTCGTACGGCGCTTAAAGAGAGTCCCAAACTCTTTAAAAATATCAAACTGATCATCGACAGCAGTCTGATCCTGACCAAAACCGTCGAGGTGCCCAAACTCAAGCCCCGCGAACTGGAGACCCTGGCCGCTACCGAGTTTGATGAGTCAGCCGGAAATTACGATGAGCTGGTAGTCGATTACACCCCGATTCCCGGCGTCGCAGGCAATTATATTTTTTGTTGCGGGATTGAAAAACGGGTAATTGAATCTTATGTGGCGCTTTTTGCCAGCCTCAAAATCCAGATTCAGAGCATTGATGTCGGTCTCAATACGATCATTCAGTATGTTACGGCGACCCGCGATTTTCGCGGGATGACCTTTGCCCTCAATATTCTGGATGGCAAGAATCTGGTTTCGCTCTTGTTTGAAAATGGGATATTTATTTTTTCGACCCGTTCCCGCCTCCTGGCCGAACGCGGCAGCGAAGCCTTCAGCCAGGAGCTTTCAGGCAAACTGTCGTCGCTGATCCAGTTTAACAAATCGCAAAAGTCGGACCACCATTTAAATATGAGCCTCTATGCCGGACTCGACCCGTTTGAGCTGGAGGGGCTCAAGGCCCTGAATTTTGAACCGGATCTGAGTCTGTTTATTCTGCCTCAGACACCTAATGTTAAAAACACCTTTGTGATGGAGGAAAGCTTTGATTTCAGCACTTATATCTATCCGATTGCCGGCTTTTTTTCGGGCTCCCGGCCGCTCAACCTTTTTGGCGCCTACCGTAAAAACAATGCCTCGGCCAAAGCGCTGCCATTTGAATATAAGGCCCTGATCATACCCGGCGCGATGATGCTGGTTTTTCTGATTATTTTTGGGGTCTTCTTTGGCCTCAAATTCAGTGCCCAGAAACGGCTGGAAGAGACCAATGCCTATATCAGTGATACCAATAATCAGGCCGAATATATGCAGGCCAAGGAGCTGACCGATGAGCTGGCCGCGATTGAGGAGGAGGTTGCCAATATCGAAACGATCAAGGCCGCAGTGAAAAGTAACCCGGCCCTGGTCTCAGTTATGATGAACAGCCTCGCCAGCCAGGGTAACGGCGCGATTACCCTCAATGCTCTGGCATATGATGGCGTTACCGGAGCGATTCATATTGAAGCGACTGCCAATAACGAGAAGGAAGCCGCCCGCTATATCGAACGCTTAAAAAGCACCGCCTACTTTACCCAGGTTGATTATACCGGTTATGCCCAGATCAGCGGTACCCAGACAACCACGACGACCAGCACCACGACGACCGGAACTACCAGCAGTACGGCGACCAGTTCCAATACCACCAACACGATCCTCGGCTATGGCTTCTCGGCAGATGCCTACCTGAAAGCAGGTGTAACGCAATGAAAAAACTGACCAAACGCGAAAAACTGCTGATTTACCTTTTAGCTTGTTTTCTGATCGGCTTTTTTGGCATTTATTTTGTGGTGCTGCCCAGTGTGCAAGGCTTTCAGGTCGTTAATGACCAGGCCGCTGAGGCCCAGTTCACCAAAGAATCAATGGAAATGGCGATCGAAGCGATCCCCACAACGATGCAGGAAAAAGCCCAGGCCCAGGCTAATCTGACCAGCAGCAAAGCGGTCTACCCGCAGCAGCTGGCCAATGAAGGCCTGGACATGCTGTTAACCCAGCTGTGTCTGGATTACAGTTTAGCCCCGAAGGTCTTGTCAGTAGCCAGTAATGGCGTCGGTGAGGTGCTGACCTTTATTCCCTATACGTCAGAAGACGCCGCATCAGCAGTGGTTGGCAGTACCGGAACCACCAGTACGACAACCGCGACCAGTAGCAGCGAAGATAGCACCACATCGACCACGACCGCGGATAGCAGCGAGACAACCGCGACCGAAACCACTGAGAGCAGCGAAACCACCGAAGCCACCGAAGCCACCGAAACGACTGACACTGGCGACGGAACCGAGACCGGTGTGGCAGTACAAACCCTGATTGGGGTGGTCAATATGGAAGTGACCGGCACCCAGGCCAACTTTTATCGGCTGCTCGATGCCGTGGCCGCGCGCCCGGATATGATTATTACCGCTTTTGAGATCAGACCGGAAACCACGACAACCGGCTCAACCAGCAGCACCAGCACGACAAGCGCTGCCGCTGCCGGGATCGCCAAACTGGACAGCGGTAAGGTGGCGATTAATGTGACCTTTGAGGTTTATATGATGGCGAAATAAAGAGGCTGGCCGTTACGGTTAGGCGGCGGATGCCAACTACTGACAGTCTCAAGGCGAAGCGGCTTTAGGAGTACCACAAAAAGGGTGGAGGGTTACCATGTCTGTAAAAATTAAAGAGATTTTAAAAGAGCAAAAAGGCAGTTCCCTGGCATTTGTAATCATTATCGGGGTAATTATCATGATTATGGTGGTCTCCCTGCTGACGGTGGCCAATAGCGACTTTACCTTTACCCAGCAAACGGTCGAAAGCCGCCAGGCTTATATTGATGCGAAATCGGTGATTGAGTTTGGGAAGATTGAGATAAATAAGCGGATGAAGTGGTTAGATGAGAAAAATAAAGAGTTAAATTCATTGAATCAAACATTGTCAACGCTTCAAAGTGCTGAGTATCCAAACTATAATGAAATAAGTGCTGTAAAAAGCCAAATTCTTAATAAGAAAAACGAAATAGTGAACCATATGCAGGTAGATTTTTATATTGATGGTGATATTGAAACAGTTGCTACGACAGTTGCGATGAAGCCTTCAGGTGGGCCGAAAACACTGGGTACTTTGACTGTTATGCCGCCAATTGTTGTTCCGGGAGAGGGGGGCGATTTTTATAATACAATCTTCCGCTTTGATATTAAGACCGATAAGCTGCGAAGGCTGTTAAATTATAAGGTTGACCTCTCACTGGCAATGATTGGTGGCAGCAGTCCGGAGGACCCGGAGGATCCGGAAAAACCAGCCGGTGACTGCAGTGGGGCTCTTCAGACGCAAATAAAAGCGAAAGAGAATAAGAACGAGCTGCAATGCATTATTCAAAAGAATGGAAATCAAAAGGATACCTTTGATCAGTCAAGTGACACCTTAACCGTTCATGTTCCAGATTTGTCTTTAGATATCGGGAAAAACAATGATCATTTTGAATGGTTAGAAAATAAAAAACTTGATATGATTGCCAGTAATATTTGCATATCAACGCCGATGCCAACAGATCATATATATAATGGAAGTTTGACAATGGTGGCTCGGTCAAGTAATGGAACTGATGGTAATATCCATTTTAAGCAGAGCTATGTGCAGAAGAATGGCAACAATCAGTCAAACACCTTCATTGCAAAAAATGTAGTCTATGATGGTGATCTGACTATCCAGGACTATAACAAGTTGAACATTGCGTGTGAAAATCTGTATATAAGCGGTAATATTATTATGAATTCGCCAAATGGTACGAATGCGGATTTTCTTGTTAATGGATTAACAGGTTCAGGTAGTAAGGCCAAGACGATATATGTAGGTGGTAACGTCTTTGTTGGCAATTTATCAAAAATATCATGGAATTGTGATCAGATTTTTATAAAAGGTAATATTACGACACAAAGTTCGCAGGCAACGCTTGAGTTTAAAGGGTTTGAATATCTGGAAACCGGAAACATGACCTTAAATGATCGAACAAATTTAATTGTCGTTGGTCAAAATGCTCAAACCAGCCGTATGAACGCGGAATCAATCATCAATGCAAGTAGTAATTATTGTTCGCTCAATCTACAAATATCAAATTTATGGACGTTTTCTTGTCAGAATTTGGCAATAAATGGAAATTCCAATTTATCAGTGATTTCAAATGTTGTTAAAATCAAGGGCAATTTTACGGTCGATGAGCAGGTTGATTCTTTATTGATAAAAACTCAGCATTTTGACTGTACTGGGATGACGACAATCAATAATATGAAAAATAATCTGCAAATGAGCAGATTCGATGACAACAAGCCACTCAATGTTCGTTTTGAAGGGGGCTATATAGAGCGTGATAGCCTTGGCAGCGGTAAGAGTCTGATCATTGGCGAAGCAACTAAACCAGCAACAACGGTAGTATTTGGTAAGGCAGGAAGTGATAGCAGCAGTGGATCGGTTTCTCTGAGTGGGAATAACGGTGCCGGATTAAAGGTATACGCAGATAATATTTATTTGGACAGTAATAATATAACCCTTCAGTGTGATAATAATAATCTGAGGTTTGCGTATTCTGGCAATTTAAGCGGTCAGAAAACAAATATGTATATACGTTCAACCATTGCTTACAGAAACGTTTCAGCAGGAACCTATCTTGCAGTCAATGGAAGCTATCCCGCGGGTTTGACAAATCCTGGAGCTTATGTGCCACCAGTTTTTCCAACGATTCCGCTTTCGTCGGAAGGTTCTGGCGGTAACACAGGGGGTACGTCGGGAGGTTCTAGTGGCAGTGCCGGAGGTTCGGCGGGAGGAGGCGCAAGTAGTGCAATTAAAGAGATCTATTATTAGGAGGAATTGCTGGCAACGTGCTTTTTTCAATCAGAAAGGAGTGACACTCATTGAAACAGTGATATCAATTGCAATCATTTTGATAATATTGATTTCGATTGTGGGGGCATTGTAGTTTGGACAAAAAATGATCGTGATCACGGATTCAAAGAACAATGAATCAGCTCAGGCGCAGGAATTAATTGATAGTATACTGACTTCCTTGTCCGAAGGAAGTGTGCCAAATGAAACAGTATTGCGAGCTAAAGATGTCGTAGCTGAACCTTATGAAAAATTCTTTTATAATCCTGATATCCCACGGCAATATTATTACGTGGAAAAAACGGTATCTGGAAACGAAATTCCAGGACATGGTGATGTGACTGGATATCTTGTAAAAGTTAGGGTATATTATAATAGCGGAAAGTCCTATGTTGAGCTACAGGCGTTTGCGAAAAAATATGCTTCGGAGGATGTGGTATGATAAGTGAGAATCGACCAACAAAAAAAAGTGGATTCACGCTGACTGAACTAATGGTGTCATTGTTGATCGTCGGAATGCTTTTAGCAGCGATGACTTCCGTTTTTTTATTGTCGCAGAAAGTATATACCCGTGGCAGTGATATTTCGTATAAGCAGAAAAGTATCACCAATGTAGAAACGGAACTACAAAATTCATTAGCAAAAGCAATTGAAATCAGTGTATCTCAAACATCAGGTGGTGATTATAACATCGGTTTCAATGGAACAGGCGAATGTAATATCGGTCCCGGTGGATATGTTTCAGATCAAGTCAAAGATATTCAATTGGAAATAGTTGGAGATACGATATCTTATAAACT
>JAQUWM010000072.1 GCA_028692885.1 Acetobacterium sp.
ACCCCTGAAAGAATTCAGTCACGGTCAGCAGATGGATTTTTTTCTTGGCATCGGAACCAAGAAATTTGATATCGCCCAAGGGGTTTTAGAGAGTGATGCGATTATCAGTCTGTCAAAAATGAAAACCCATGGTCTGACCCGGATCACCGGAGCGATCAAAAACCAATTTGGCTGCGTTTATGGTTTGAATAAGGGAATGTCCCATGCTCATTATCCAAATGTTAAAAGTTTTTCAAAAATGCTGGTCGATTTGAACCGCTATCTCATCCCCAAACTACGACTTTTTATCATGGACGGAATTGTTGCCATGGAAGGTAACGGTCCGGCATCGGGAAAACCCGTGCCGATGAAGGTGTTACTGGTATCGGATGATCCCGTTGCGCTGGATGCGACCTTTGCCAGAATGATTAATCTGGATCCCACCTTCATCCCAACCATTACTTATGGTGAAGAAATGGAATTAGGATACTGGACCGAAGAAAATATTGAAATGATGGGAGAGCCGCTCGAAAATTTTTACAATCCTGACTTTGATGTGGTTCGAATTCCCGTCCACGAAGGGGAACCGTCGACCCTTTCTGTTTTAAAACCGATTCAGGATTTTATTATTCAGAAGCCGGTGGTTGACAAGGAAAAATGTATCGGTTGTGGGGTCTGCGAAGCGAGCTGTCCGGTTGATAAAAAGGCTATTCGCATTGTAAAACGGAAACGGAGAAAGTATCCCTTGTATTTTTACAATCGCTGCATTCGCTGCTATTGTTGTCAGGAAATGTGCCCAGTTGGCGCGATCTCAGTAAAAACGCCGTTACTGGGAAAGTTAACAATTTACAAGGATATGGGCTGATTTCGAGGTCTTGTAAATAGGAATTGCTGCTTTTAATGCAAAAAAAATTCATTGACAAAAGATATATAATTTTATATGATAATTTGAAATACTTAAAAAGGGAGTGATTCCACTGTTAGCATCAAAATTAATTTTAAAATGTCTTGAACGAGAAAATGTTGAGTTTGTGTTTGGTTATCCCGGAGGTGCCGTATTACCTCTCTATGAGGCATTTAGAACATCGCCGGTTAAACATATTTTAGTGCGAAACGAGCAGACAGCACCGCATTATGCGAGTGGATATGCCAGAGAATCTGGGCGTGTTGGTGTATGTTTGGCCACATCGGGACCTGGAGCAACCAATCTGGTAACTGGTATTGCAACCGCTTACCTTGATTCTATTCCAATCGTCGCCATTACCGGCCAGGTGGATCGGGCACTGATCGGAACAGATGCTTTCCAGGAGGCAGATATCACCGGGGCAACGGCTCCCTTTACAAAACATAGTTATTTAGTTCAAAATGCAGCGGATATCCCCAGAATTATCAGAGAGGCCTTTCATATTGCTTCAACCGGTCGTCCGGGACCAGTATTGATTGATATTCCCAGAGATGTTCAGCTGGAAAATGTCAAAACTGGATTAACCTGTGATAAGGTTGCTATTAGGGGATATAAACCGAATTTAAGTGGTCATAGTGGACAGATCAAGCGAGCTATTAAAAAGATAAAAGAAGCTGGAAAACCGGTTATTTATAGCGGTGGTGGTGTGGTGTTGGGAAATGCCCAAAAGGAGCTGCTGGCTTTTGCAGAAAAAAACAATATTCCTGTAATTACCTCGCTGATGGGAATTGGTGCCTTTCCTGAAGATCATCGATTATACTGTGGGATTGTTGGGAGTCATGGCTATAAATATTCCAATGTGGTGATGAATGGAGCCGATTTAATTATCAATATTGGAGCTCGGATGTCCAATCGAGCTACCTCCCAATTGACTGAATTTGAAAAAGATACTGATTTTGTCCATATTGATATCGACCCGGCTGAAATCGGCAAAAACATGGAAACGAATATCCCGATTGTTGGCGATGCTAAAACAGTTTTATCTGAGTTGATTCAAAAAGATACCATCACCGATCATGCTGCCTGGCTTGCTGAAATTGAAATCATTCGCAGCGAGAACCCCCTGATTTATGATGCTGATCCGCCATGCAGCGATCTGATTAATCCTAAGGTTTTATTCAAGGATATGTCCGAAATGACCTCAGATAATGCCACAGTTGTCGGTGATGTGGGATTGAATCAGATTTGGTCGGCTTTGTATTATCGTATTATCAAAAACCGAAGATACTATACTTCCGGCGGGCTGGGGACCATGGGTTACAGTATTCCGGCAGCCTGCGGCGCAGCTTTTGCGACCCTGAACAAACCCAAGGAAATTTTTATCGTCTGTGGCGATGGCAGTTTTCAGATGAGTATGGGTGAGCTGGGCGTCATTGCCGAACATCAGCTGAAGGTCAACATTATTCTGGTTACCAATACAAAGCTTGGAATGGTACGGCAGCTACAGTGTGATATCTATGGTAAAGGGCATTACAGCGGAACGGATATTAATTTCGATATTGATTTTATGAAATTAGCTGAAGCCTATGGTATAAAAAGTTATAAGGTTGATAAAAATGCTGACTTTAACAAGGTCCTCCCGGAAGCGATTAAACACCAGGGGCCGACCTTGATTCAATGCCAGGTTCATCCTGATTTCATAAGGATTTAGGGAGAGTGATTATGGAGAAAAAAACCTGTTTATCATTATTAGTAGAAAATAATTTTGGTGTATTAAGCCGCATTTCGGGACTTTTTGCGCGACGCGGTTATAATATTGACAGCCTGACTGTGGGAACCACCGAGAATGCCGAGCTTTCACGGATTACCATCACGGTTACCGGCGATGATCAAATCTTGACCCAAATAAAGAAACAACTAAATAAACTCATCGATGTGATTACGGTTATTGAACTGAAACCAGATGATTCCATTATCAGAGAATTGGTTTTTATCAAGGTCAAAGCTGATGATACAACCCGATCTCAGATTGTTGAGATTGCAAATATGTTTCGAGCTAATATTGTTGATGTATCCAGAGAAAGTCTGGTCATCGAAATTACTGGTACCCGGTACAAAATTGAAGGCTTCTTTGAAATGGTTGAACCTTATGGAATTTTAGAATTTGTCCGATCTGGAGATACTGGTTTACAACGGGGCGGGAAAATGCTTTCTCATTAATAGTGTAAGAACAATAAATTGAGCGAACCGCTGGAATAAATTTCAGCGGTTCGCGACCGTAAGGTGCTTTTATTTTTTATTTTTTCACTTAAATTATGAACAAATATACAATTTTTTTATGCCAAAAAGTGTATAATTATAGAAACTATAAATTACCGAAAGAATATAGCTGCCAAAATTGAAAGGAGTTTTATCATATGAGTCATGAAACACGTGAACATCACCATGAGCACGGCTGCGGCTGTGGCTGTCAAGGGGAACGAGCAAATCCCTTTGCGGAACTTTCCCCGATTCTGGATCACTACGCTGACATCCCCGGAAGTTTGATTACCATTTTACAAAAAGCTCAGGAACTGTATGGCTTTCTATCGGTTGAGCTGATGCGTTATATCGCCCTGGAAACCCACACCAGCATTGCCAAGGTATACGGAGTTGCCACCTTCTATACCCAGTTCAGATTTAAACCGGTGGGGAAATATCTGGTCATGCTGTGTCAGGGAACCGCCTGTCACGTCAACGGGTCTAAACTAGTGGAAGAAGCGGTGATGGACTTTCTTGAGATCAAAGAAGGTGAAACTACCGCCGATGGACTGTTTACTTTAAACAACGTCGCCTGTCTGGGCTGCTGCAGCTTATCCCCGGTGATGATGATCAACGACGATACCTATGGTCAGCTCACCAAAGATAAGGCGATCCATATTCTGGCTGAGTTGAAAGAAGTCGCCAGTAACGAAACGGCTGGATTAGCGACGATTGAACAGGAGGTAATAACATGAAAATCGTAATCGGAACAGGCAGCTGCGGAATTGCTGCTGGTGCCAATAAAGTTCAGGTCGCCTTTGACGCCATTATCGCCGAAAAAGGCCTGGATCTGCGGGTTGAAAAAACCGGATGCATTGGCACCTGTTATCTGGAACCGATTGTTGACGTAGTTGATGATGGGGGAAAGAAGATAACCTTTGTTAATGTTACCACTGATGATACCCGACGAATCATTGAGGATTATATCATGGGGGAAAATGAGCTCAAAGAGCTACAGATATCAGAATCGGACATCACGATGATTGGCAAACAAAAACGGATTGTGTTGCGCAACTCAGGTCTTATCAATCCTGAGCGGATTGAAGATTATCTGGCGGTTGACGGTTACTTGGCGGCTAAAAAATGTCTCACTGAAATGACCCCGGAAGAGATCATCGAAACCGTCGAAATCGCCGGCTTAAAAGGGCGCGGTGGCGCTGGTTTCCCGACTTGGTTTAAATGGGACGCTGCCAAAAAATCTCCCGGGAAAACCAAATATATGGTCTGTAATGCTGACGAAGGCGACCCTGGTGCTTTTATGGATCGATCTGTCCTTGAAAGCGATCCCCATGCCCTGATCGAAGGAATGTTAATCGGTGCCAAAGCCATCGGGGCCAATGAAGGGATCATCTACGTCCGGGCTGAATACCCCCTGGCGATCGTACGGTTACAAAATGCCATCGATCAGGCTCGGGAAAAAGGATTCCTGGGACACAACCTTTTTGAAACTGGATTCGACTTTGATCTTCGGATCAAAGCCGGTGCCGGTGCCTTTGTCTGTGGCGAAGAAACGGCGCTGATCGCTTCACTAGAAGGGGAACGGGGCATGCCGCGGTTAAAACCACCCTTCCCGGCCCAGAAAGGCTACTGGAATAAACCCACCAACATCAATAATGTCGAAACATTTGCCAACGTCCCCTGGATCTTCCGCAACGGCGGTGACGCCTATGCTGCCCTGGGAACTAAAGAAAGTAAAGGGACTAAAGTATTTGCCCTTACCGGTAAAATTAAAAAAGGTGGTTTGGTGGAGATTCCCATGGGACTAACACTAAAGGACACTATTTTTGACATCGGTGGCGGCATTAAAGAGGATAAAGCCTTTAAAGCTGTTCAAATGGGTGGGCCATCCGGCGGATGTATCCCGGCCAGTCTCCTCGACACTAAGATCGACTACGCCGAGATTACCAAAACCGGGGCAATCATGGGCTCCGGCGGGATGGTTGTCATGGATGAAACCACCTGTATGGTCGACATGGCCCGGTTTTTCCTCGACTTCACCTGTAACGAATCCTGCGGAAAATGTACCTACTGCCGTGTCGGTACCACCCGAATGCTGGAAATCCTCAATCGAATTACTCAGGGTGAAGGCAGAGACGGCGACATCGAACGGTTAGAAGAACTCTGTTACAAGATTAAAGACGGTTCCATGTGCGGTCTGGGTCAGACCGCCCCAAATCCGATCCTTACCACCATCAAATATTTCCGAAACGAATATGAAGACCATATCTACCATAAAAAATGCACCGCCAAAAGCTGCAAGCCGCTATTGATCTACACGATTGATAAAGAAAAATGTGTGGGCTGCGGAGCCTGTAAGAAGAACTGTCCCGTCGATGCCATTACCGGCGAAAAGAAAAAAGTCCATGAGATCAATCAGGACATCTGTATCAAGTGCGGTAAATGTTTTTCTGTCTGTAAATTTGATTCCGTCATCATTGACTAGAAAGGAGTGGGAGAATGAAACACTATAAACTGAACATCGATGGAAAAGAAGTGACTGGTATTCCCGGACAAACCATTTTAGAAGTAGCCCGGGGAAATGCAATTGATATTCCCACTCTGTGCCATGATGAACGTTTGGATATCTATGGGTCCTGCGGACTCTGTGTGGTTGAGGTTGCCGGCATCCCCAAGATTTTAAAAGCCTGCGCTACCGAGATCACCGATAACATGGTCGTGAATACCAGAACCCCCCGGGTCATCGAATCACGTAAAACAAATCTGGAGTTATTGCTCTCCAAACACATCGGCGACTGCGTTGCTCCCTGCAAACGAGCCTGCCCCGGTACGACTGACTGTCAGGGTTATGTGGGAATGATTGCCAACGGCGAATTTGCTGAAGCTTTAAAGCTGATCAAAGAACAATTACCCCTGCCTGGAGCGATTGGCCGGGTCTGTCCCCATCCCTGTGAAAGCGCCTGCCGCCGTGGCGAAGTGGACGAACCGATCTCGATTGCCTGGCTTAAACGTTTTGTCGCTGACTTTGATATGACCCATGAGATGTTTATACCGGAAATTGCAAAAGCTACCGGAAAATCAATTGGTGTTATCGGCGGTGGTCCTGGCGGACTCACTGCTGCCTACTACCTGATCCAGTCCGGCCACGCTGTCACAATTTATGATGCCATGCCTAAAATGGGCGGGATGCTCCGTTATGGAATTCCCGAATACCGCTTACCTAAAGGGGTGGTTGATGAAGAAGTGGGACTCATCGAAGAGATGGGTGTCATCTTTAAAAATAATACCCGGATCGGCGTTGATATTCCCTTTGAAACAATCAGGGCAAATCATGATGCGGTCTATGTCGCATTAGGCGCCTGGACCAGTTCCGGCTTGCGCTGTGAAGGTATCGATGCCACTGGCGTCATTGGGGGGATTGAACTGTTGCAACAGGTGGCCAACAACGAACCCATTGTTCTCGGTGAAAAAGTTGCCATCGTTGGTGGCGGTAACACCGCCATGGATGCCTGTCGAACGGCCATCCGTTTAGGAGCCAAAGAAGTCTATAATATTTACCGTCGAACCAAAGCTGAAATGCCGGCCGAGGAAATCGAAATCATCGAAGCTGAAGAGGAAGGGGTTATCTTCAAGAATTTGGCCAACCCCATTGAAGTCATTAAGGGTGACGACGGACAGATCGTTAAAATCCGGCTCCAGAAAATGACTCTCGGCGAACCAGATGCCAGCGGTCGCCGCAGCCCGGTACCTCTCGAAGGAGAAGAAGAAATCATTGATATCAATACCTTAATTCTGGCGATTGGGCAGGGGATCAATCCCAAGGGTCTGGAGGGTCTGGAACTGACCAAATGGAACACCGTTCTGGCTGACGAACAAACCTTCCGAACAAATCTGGATGGCGTTTTTGCTGGTGGCGACTGTATTAACAGTGGCGCCTCCATTGTCATTAAAGCTGTTGGCGATGCCAAAAAAGCCGTGCCTTTTATCGAAGGCTACTTAAACGGTGAAACCATTACCTACCACGAGCCCTATTTTGTGATCCGAGAATCAGTGGATCAGGATTATCTGGAAAGCATCAAGAAAAATAAACGTCCGGCGATGACCCACCTTGCTCCAGATGCCCGAAATGATAATTTTCTGGAAGTAGTGGAAGGATACAATCCTCTTCAGGCTATGAATGAAGGGAAACGCTGCCTCGAATGCGGCTGTCAGGATTACTTTGAATGTAAGCTGTTCGCTTATGCCAACGAATATCAGGTTAAACCCGAACGCTTCAAGGGCAAGAATCCGGAAGCCAAAATCCAGGACGACCATCCCTTTGTGATCCGGGATAACAGCAAGTGCATTACCTGTGGTCTATGCGTCCGGGTCTGCGAGGATATCGTCGGCGTTTCAGCCTTGGGTCTAGTTGACCGCGGTTTTGAAACAATTGTCGAACCGGCTCTGCGCCAGCCACTGAAAGATACCGGTTGTGTCAGCTGTGGGCTATGTATCTCAGTCTGTCCCACCGGTGCCTTAAGAGAAGGACTTATCGGGGTTAAACAAATTCCCATGAATACCGATAAAACTGAATCCACCTGTGGTTACTGTTCCGCCGGTTGTCAGACTGTCATTGAATCTAAGGGGAATACCATTATCAAAGCCGTTCCGCAGAAGAACCACCAAGATATCAATCAAGGGGTGATGTGTGGACGTGGACGGTTTGGTACCAATCTGGTTCAGTGGGGTGACCGACTGACTACACCACTGATTCGGAATAAACAGGGTGAACTGACACCAGCAAGTTGGTATGATACCTTTGTGACCATCGCCAAAAAATCCCAGAGCATTGCCGCCCGCTACGGCGCCGCTGCCGTAAAAATGGGAATTTCACCAAAGTATACCAACGAAGAAATTTATAATATGATTGAACTGGCCAAGGTTCTCCGAGCCGAAACCTTCAGTTTTTCCAATCGTAAACATGGTGAAGATGCAATTCTCCTGGGTAGCCATGCAATTGGAGATATGAATGCAATTGTGAATGCAGATACCATTCTGGTACTCGGATTTCTGCCAGTGAATAATCCGATTGTCAAATATAAACTCAACCAGGCCTCAAAAAATGGTGCAAATATTTTTGTGATTAATCACATGGCAAGTGGCTACGATCATATCGGCGATGAGTTTATCACGGAATGCGATGATCTTGAATTCCTGGGGGAAATCACCAAATATGTTCTGGAGAACAGCAATCTCAAAGCACATCTCAACAATTTGGAGGGATTAAAAATATCTCTGGCAGATTTTGAGATCTGCGACGAAGCGCAGATCATTGGCGAGGGCCTGGTCAATGCTAAAAATCTGGTAGTTGTTATGGGTGACAAGTATATCACGGCCGAAGCTTCGACTCTGGTGGGTGATATTCTTGGTCTGCTGGACAAAGCTGATGGCAAACGCAGTGGCATTTTTCGAGTAGCAGTCAAGAATAACAGCATCGGATTAAATGCCCTGGGTGTAAATAATACCCCAGAAGTTCTAAAAGAAGCAAAGGCTCTGCTGCTCTTCGGCGAGGAACCAAATGCCGATCTAAGTGGATATGAATTTTTGATGGTTCAGGATACCCATCTGACCTCGGCAGCTCAGAAAGCCGATGTGGTATTACCGGCACTGGCTTTCCCGGAAGTCAATGGCACCTTTGTGAATACTGAAGGACGGTTGCTCAAGGTCAAGAAGTCGGTGGATAATCCGCTGGAAATCAATAATATCAATATGGTGCAGGCGATTGCCGAGATATTGGCAAAAGACCTTGGCGCAGTTTGTCCGGGGAAAATTTTAAATGCAATTCGCGAAACCAACGATGCCTTTAAAAGTGTAGGTACTGGAGAACTGCTAAACAGCCCCGAGACCGAAATAGTCGGGATAGCACTCAAACCATATCCTAAAGGACGTCTCTTTACTGAGATTCCTTATACTGATCACTTGATGAATGAAATCCAGGGAGAATTGAATAAGGTGATTAAACATTAGAAAAGTTTAAATAGAAAAATCAAATCTTAAGGCTGTTCTGCAGGATTTAACTAATTTTTAATCGATAAGTTCCGTTACTGATATCGTAGGTGTCAGCAACGGAACTTTTTCATACTGTACTTCGTGAGTACGATTATTCAAAATTGAGGCAGCGGTTTAAGTTAAAATTTATTCAATGTTCAATACCCGATACTTTTGGTATAATAACTATATTTGTTAAATTGAGCAGAAAGAGAAAGAGAGATCAAATGAAAAGTATCTTAATCGACGGAAACAGTCTTTTTTACCGGACCTTCTATGCTATCCGGGAAATGTCAAATTCAAAGGGTGTACCGACAAATGCCATTTATGGTTTTGTTAACATATTAGTTAAAATCCAGGAGGAGTACCAACCTGATTACTTGGGGGTTGCCTTTGACTTAAAAGGACCAACCTTTAGACATCTGGCCTATGAGGATTATAAGGGCGGACGCCAAAATATGCCAGAGCTGCTGGCGGAACAGTTTTCGATATTAAAAGAGCTGCTCAGAAAGATGGACATCGCCATTATTGAGCTGGAAGGTTTTGAAGCGGATGATATCATTGGAACCCTGGCGACGATCGGATCAGAAAAAGGGATCGAAACAGAAATCATTACCGGTGATCGGGATGCCTTTCAGTTAGTTGGGCCGCGCATTAAAGTTTTGTATACCAAAAAAGGTATATCCCAATTGGAAGAGGTCGATGAGGACTGGGTTAAGAACCAGTATGGTCTCACCCCCAAAGATCTGATTGATTTAAAAGCTCTGATGGGAGATAAATCGGACAATATCCCTGGAATAGCTGGGATTGGCGAAAAAACCGCGATTAAGCTGGTCCAGCAATATGGAAATTTGGAAAAGATCTATGAACATATTGACGAACAGAAAGGCAAACAAAAAGAAAAAATAATAGCGGGAAAAGATGACGCCTTCATGAGTCGAATGCTGG
Source organism: Acetobacterium sp. (assembly GCA_028692885.1). Lineage (GTDB taxonomy): Bacteria > Bacillota > Clostridia > Eubacteriales > Eubacteriaceae > Acetobacterium. Next base: position 10,118 of record JAQUWM010000072.1, read on the forward strand.
GAACGATAAAACTGGATATTCCCTGGGATGGTGACTATGAAGAACTGATCTTCCATAATATTTTTAATCCCGAGAGTATTGCCTTACTCAAGGAATTGGAATTCAATACCCTGCTGTCAAAAATAGATGCCGCTGAAGCAGTGGAAACCATCGAAAAATCAGTGGCGTTCCACTGGATTAAAACAGCCGCAGATATGGATAGCTTGTTCAATAATTTGGGAAAGACAAAAGAAGTGATTATCTATTTTCATGAAGAAGCAGCCCAGATTTATTTAGCTCTGGAAATCGCAGACCGCTATTATTATCTAAACCCTGAGGCTGTTGACGGCTTGAAATTTTTTGAAAAACTTAAAAATTTGCCAAATATCAGCACATTGGCGATCACTAGCCAGGATTTAAAGAATCTGATCCATATCTTCCATAAAAATGACATCAATGAAGTGAATGAAGCCTTTGATACTTATATTGCCACCTATCTGTTGAGCCCGGGAGACCAGCGCTATGATTTGAAATCAGCCGCCTATCAATATCTCAATCGGACCATTCTGGATGATGAGGAAATGTTCGGGAAAGGTAAAAAAATGGTGAAAGCTGAGGGACTGGATGAACAGCTGCTGGCTGATTATATGATCAAAAACTGCGAAACCATTAAAGATTTAAAAACCGTTCTGGAAAAAGAACTTCATGCAACTGATATGATGACCTTGTTTAAAACGATTGAGATGCCGTTGCTGGAAGTGATGGTATCGATGGAGGAGCTGGGGTTTAAAATTGACTTAAGTCAGTTGGAAAATCTTTCCAGCGAATTTGAAAACAAGCTTACCAGTCTCACCAGTGACATCTACGAACTGGCTGAAACAGAAGCCTTTAACATTAATTCGCCCAAACAATTGGGCGAAGTTCTATTTGAACAATTAAAACTGCCAGTGGTTAAAAAAACTAAAACGGGTTACTCCACCAATATCGAGGTATTGGAACAGCTGATTCATTTTCACCCAATTATTGAAAAAATTATCGAATATCGGATGCTGTCGAAATTGGATTCAACCTATGGCCGGGGACTGATGGCCTTTGTTGAACCCAAAACGCATAAAATTTATTCGACCTTTAATCAGACCGTGGCCGCAACCGGACGGCTCAGCAGTTCCAATCCAAATCTACAGAACATTCCCGTAAGAACTGAAATGGGACGAGCGATCAGGCGGGTATTTGTTCCTTCAACGAGCGATCGAATTCTGGTCGATGCCGATTATTCACAGATCGAGCTTCGGGTTTTAGCCCACCTTTCCGGCGATGAGAATCTGATCGACGCATTTATAAAAGAACAGGATATCCACACCCGGACCGCATCAGAGATTTTTGGGGTACCCCTGGATGCGGTCACCAGAACCCAACGCGGCCAGGCCAAAGCCATCAATTTTGGCTTAATCTATGGCAAGCAGGCCTTCAGTCTGGGAAAAGATCTGGGGATTTCCAGAAACGAAGCTCAGGACTATATTAACCGTTACTTTTCCCGTTATCCCAAGGTCCAGGCCTATATGGAAAATGTCAAACGACAAGCCAAAGAAGAAGGTTATGTCACCACCATTTGGGGAAGAAGGCGTTATATTCCGGAAATGAACTCCCGAAACGCGATGCTGGTTCAAGCTGGGGAAAGAATGGCCCTGAATACTCCCATTCAAGGGAGTGCGGCGGACATTATCAAGCTTGCGATGATCAAGGTCTATAACCGCTTAAATGCGGAGAAGCTGGAAGCAGAACTGATCTTGCAAGTTCATGATGAGTTAATCATTGATACCCCCAAAAATGAAAAAATCCAGGTGGAACGACTGATTAAAGAAGAAATGGAAGGGGCTGCTCAACTGAGTGTGCCGCTGACCGTTGATGTGAACACCGGGATGTCCTGGTATGATGTGAAATAGCAGGAGCAGGTTATGAGAGTAATAGGAGTAACCGGTGGGATTGCGTCAGGTAAATCTACCGTCACGGATATTTTAAAGAAACGTTTTAGTTACATTGTTATTGACGCTGACCAATTAGCCAGACAGGCCGTCGCGCTGGGAAGTCCCGGTTTAATAAAAATAACCACAGTCTTTGGGTCTGAAGTTATCAATGAGAATGGTGATTTAAACCGCAGCCTGCTGGGAGAACTGATCGCAAATGATGAGCAGGCCAGAAAAAAACTCAATGCCATTGTCCATCCGGAGATAAAAAAACTGTATGATCAGCAAATTTATTATTATGAAACTACTGGTGTGCCAGCCGTTTTCTTTGACTGCCCGCTGCTTTTCGAGACGAACCTTCAAAATATGATGGATGAAACGATCCTGGTGGTATCAGATAAGGAGACTCGCATTAGCCGGATAAAGGAAAGAGATGGACTATCTAGAGAACAGGCAATCAAACGAATCGAGATGCAAATGTCAGACGAGGAGAAGATCGGTCTGGCTGATACGATCATTGAAAATAATGGTAGCTTGGATGATCTGTTAATCACAACGAACGCTTATTTTAGCAGAAGAAAAATTTGGGTGGTATAATTTATCGGTGAAACGAAATAGTGAAATTTTTTAAAAACCAAAAAAAATAGTTGATATTTGTTCGTCATTCCTTTATAATAAGAAAACAGGGTCAAAACGCCTGTTACTTATGCGAGGATGGTGGAACGGCAGACACGCAGGTTTGAGGGATCTGTTGCAGCAATGCAGTGAGGGTTCAAATCCCTTTTCTCGCACCAATATAAGAACAAAAAGTCGATTGCGTCAGCAATCGGCTTTTCTTTTGTTTAACGCTGAGATCTAAGGAAACGGGCAACAATCGCAGTGTGGTTAGAAATTA
>JAQUWM010000011.1 GCA_028692885.1 Acetobacterium sp.
CCGGCGAGTGGCAACACGTTATGATAAGTTGGCAAATCGCTTTCTGGCGTTTGTTCACCTTGCTTGTATTTGTATCCTACTGAAATAATATACAGGATTTAGACTTAATCAACACACCCTAGTTAGAAAAATGGTATTATTAAAAGGAATGATGCTATTGATGAAATAAAAAGCGAAGGATAACAGATGGCAGTTTATTTATTTGACCAGATAGAAACATTTACGGATGATTTGTATGATCAAAGTTTGGCATTGCTTCCTGCTGAGCGGCAGCAAAAGGCGGCCGCATACCGGCAAAAGATTGACCGGAAACTTTCGGTATTGGCTTATGTTTTGCTAAATTATGGGTTAAAAAGGGAGTATGGCATAACAGAAAAGATTGAATTTAGTTACTGCGCAAAAGGAAAGCCCTTGCTAACCCATTACCCCCAGCTCCACTTTAATCTCAGCCATTGTCAGAGCGGGGTGATCTGTGCGATTCATCGCTCAGCGGTGGGAGTCGATATCGAAAGGGTGGAAGTCTATGATGCCGACTTGGCTAGACATGTTTGTCATGAGCGTGAACTTAAATTGATTAGTGAAAGCGATAACAAAGCCCTGGCCTTTACTAAAATCTGGACAAAAAAAGAAAGTTTGCTCAAAAAAACCGGCGAGGGACTGGTTGACGATTTAAAAAAAATGGATACCATTGATTCAGAAGCCATCGTGCTGGTAGACCCGGCAGAAGCCTATGTCTTTTCCATCGCCGGGATGTCATTTGCCGAGCTGGGATTAAGACCAATATCGGGCCTTGTTAGCAGCCTAGAATTTAGCCATTATTAGGATTTTATGTTTGTCCTTTGGAAAATCCTGGCATGATTCTCCATTAATATAGGCATAAAAAAATAGCATAAGGAGAAAATATGGGAATAAAAAAGTTGCTGCCACTGAGTTTGTTAAGCCTTGACGAAGCCAATGCCTTTGTTCAAGAGACGCTAAAAAAATACAAATGTTCAAGCACGGATAATATGAAAGCCCAGCTTTTTGTTGAAGAGACGATTGCCTATTGGCAGGAAAGAAGCAGTGATAAGGGCAATTTTGAATTGTCGATTCAGAAACGCTTTAAGACCATTACGCTGGCTCTCAATTACTGGGGTGATCCGGAAAATCCGCTGACGCTGCCAGAAACAACCGACGATGAGGAGTCTGATTATAAGCGGATCGGCCAGAGTATTTTGATTGGTTTGTCAGCAGTTACTTATTCCTATGAAAATGGTTGTAACAATGTTTCGTATACCCTCAAACAGAAACCGCTGAACCCGGCGATCACCACCGTTATTGGGCTGGTTGGGGCAATTATTTCAGGTTTGATTTTTCAAGCAGTCGCACCTGATCTGGGAAAACAGATCGGGACGACAATCCTTACTCCGGTTAGCAGCACTTTTTTTAATTTCCTGAACGCAATTGTTATTCCAGTTTTGTTCTTCTCTGCCATCAGTAGCATCTTTAATATGGATAATCTGGCTCAAATGAAGCAGATTTTTCGACTGTTGATAACCTGGTCCATCGCTGTGATTCTTGTGGCGACAGGGGTCTCGCTGGCAATAGCCCAGATTTTTTTACTGGGAAATACAGCGACCACCAACCATGGGACTCAGGGCGATCTTTGGAATCAGATTGGGGAAATGATTTTCGGGGTTATTCCCGCCAATATGATAAAACCCTTTCTGGACGGGAATACCCTTCAGATTATGTTTCTTGCCATCATCGGTGGCATTGTCATGCTGACTTTAAAGGGGCGTTTTCCCTTCATCTCTCGGATGATTAACGAGGGCAACCTGATTTTTACAACGATTCTGGATGCAGTGTGCGCACTGATGCCTGTTGTGGTATTTATCAGTATTTTGAATATGATGATCTCCGGTGAGGGATCAGCGCTATTAGGAACAATTCTGTTGATTGTTCTGCTGCTTTCATCCTTTCTGATTATCATGCTGGTAATGCTCTTGAGCCTAGCGTTTTACGAAAAGATCGGTCCGATTGCCTACTTTAAATCCGCTGCGCCGTTTTTGCTGATTGCGCTGTCCACTGCCAGCTCTAGTGCCACATTTGCCAGTCACACCGCCACGGCTTTGGGAAAACAGAAAATACGGGATTACCTGGTGCACTTTTCTATTCCGGTTGGGGTTCTGTTTAATAAACAGAATGCAATTCCCGGCTTGCTCCTGACTGCATTATTTGTCGGAAATATTTATGGGATTGCCTTTTCATTTGCAGACATGATTCCGGTGGCAATCCTTTGTATGATTCTCTCGATAGCGGTTCCGCCATCACCGGGAATGGGGGCATTTCTCTTTACGATAGTGTTTAATTTACTGGGAATTCCTTTGGAAGGCCTGGCTCTGGCAGTTACCATCGATATCTTTATGGACTATCCGGCGACGGCTGGCCATTTGATGACCACCAACATTGGGATGCTTCACACTGAGCATCGACTAAAAGCAATTGAGGCTAAGAAGACCCTTCAAACAAATAAAGTAAGTGGGAAAAGACAAGCTTAAAATAAAAGCATAATTTGGGTAACTGAAATTCAGAAACTCACGAAGTTATAAATTATAAAGGAGCAAAAAAATGATACGAGAGATGAAACGGGATGAACTGCTAGAAAGTGTGCGGGAGGCCGAGTACCTTACCCAGGAAGAACGACAGCTACTGCAGCAAAAAAGGCTCCATGAGCTGGTCGATTACGCCAGAGAGCATTCCGATTATTTTAAAACATATTATCAGGACTTGCCGGAGGATTACACCCTTAACGATCTGCCGATGACCTCAAAGAAACAATTGATGCCCCATTTTGAAGACTGGGTAACCGATAAGCGGGTAAGCCGGGAAGCATTGGAAGTTTATTTTTCAGATCTAAACAACATCGGGGTGCCCTTACTGGAGGAATTCTCAGTACTGACCACCTCTGGCACCACCGGCCAGCCACTCTGGATGGTTCGGGACAGCTTTCATGGCAAGGTTCACGGTTCGATGATGGCAGTACGGCTAATGGAGCGGCTGGGGATTGATCCCTGGCTGGATTCAAGCCGCTACAAGATGGCCTCGATCATCGGGACCGGGGGATTTCATTCAGCAGTGAGCTCTTTTGAGCGGATGAAAAATAGTTCGCCCTGTCCGGAGCATTTTTTATTGTGCTCAATCCTCGACCCAATTCCCGAAATAGTCGCCAATCTCAATGCCTTTGAACCGGCGCTGATTACTGGTTATCCCTCGGTGATGGCGGTGCTGGCTAAGGAAAAATTGGAAGGGCGGTTAACAATTGAACCCAAAGCGATTGCCTGTTCGGCAGAACAGCTCACCGAGTATGCCGATAAGATGATGAAACAAGCCTTTAACTGTACGATCGCCAATTCCTTTTGCAGCACTGAAGGAGGCGAGGTGGCCTTTAACTGCACTTGCGGTAATATGCACCTCAATGACGACTGGATTATTATCGAGCCAGTCGATAGCAACAATCAGCCGGTCACTGATCAAACCATGTCGGCCGGGGTCTTGGTCACCAACCTGGCCGATTATCTTCAGCCGATTATCCGCTATCATGTCGAGGACAGTATCATCATTGAAGACGGCCAGTGTCCCTGCGGCAGTAAGCTGCCAATCGTCAGACTGTTAGGAAGAAACGGAGAAAACCTGTCCTTTGACATTGACGGCGGAAGCCGGACCATTGCTCCGGTGATGCTGGATTTTCTGCCAACCAAAACCGACGGGATCCTCCAATACCAGTTTGTTCAAAAATCTCCGAAACTTTTAGAGATGCGGATCGTCTATGCCAATGGCAGCAATAAAGAAGAGGTTGACAGCCAGATTTCCCACTATGTCAAGCAATTATTTAAAGATAATCAGATGGATGCAGTCGTGTTTGAAATTGTTGACCAGCCACCGGTTCAGTCAAAAGGTGGAAAAATTAAGACTGTTGTTATTGATTTTTAGAAAAAAAGTTAGAATAAAAGATGAGGAGAAACGATTTGAAAAAAGTGATGCCGAACCCGACCGCCTATCAACGCTCGGGGATCTTGCTTAGGAAAAAATTCTTTTCCTATCTTTTACCCACCATTATGATGAACGTGGCCCTGTCGCTAGGTATCATTGTCGATGGGATTATTGTCGGGAACATCCTGGGAACCGAGGCCTTTGCAGCGGTAAATATCTGCGCGCCGATCATCTTTCTCTTTAGTGCCCTGTATGCCTTAATCGGGGTGGGGGGATCGACGGTGGTGGCTCACTGCAAGGGCAGCATGGACCATGAAGGTGCTAATCTGAGTTTCACCCTGGCGCTGCTAGGGTTACTGGTAGTGTCAATTTCATTTGGCACCATCGGGTTTGTTTTTTCGGCGCCAATCAGTGCCCTGCTAAGCGGTGGAAGCTCGCTAATGCCACTGGTGGAAGATTACTTTTCAGTGCTGGTGCTGGGCGCTCCGGCGCTGATTACGATCCCCGGGATGGTTTATTTTATCCGCACCGATTCCCGCCCCAAACTGGCCGCTAATATTTTAATCATTGCCAACGTGGTCAACTTAAGCTGTGATCTGATCTTTATGGGGGTCTTTAAAATGGGTATTAGTGGTGCAGCACTGGCAACGGTCACTGGTTATCTGGTCGGAGCGCTTATCAGTCTCAGCTATTTCTTATCAGCTAAGCGGAATCTGAAATTTGTGCGACCGGCAATGAGGGATTTTACGCGGTTTGGAGAAATCTTATTTACCGGGGTACCATCAGCGTTAACCGGTGCCACCGGCTTTGTCAAGAACCTTTCCATTAACAGCATTCTGCTTGCCACCATCGGCCCCATCGGAGTGGCAACCTTTGGGGTTTGTCTGAATATGCTCTCGATGTCAAGCATAGTGATTGGCGGAACCGCACAGACGATTATCCCGGTGGTGGGCTGTACCTATGGCGAAAAGGACTATCGCGGGATCGAAGCGATAATCAAAACGGCGATGATGACGGTGATAACCCTTTGTGCTTCTTTAGTGGTTATTTTTGCGTTGTTTCCCCTTCAGATTGCCGGTCTTTTCGGGATCGCCGGGGATCCCCAAACGATGGCCGACATTCAGGTCGCGATCCGGGTCTTTTCACTCTCATTGCCCTTTTTTGGGATTAATTTTCTGATGATCTGTTACTATCAGACCGTTAGTCGCCGGGGGTTCTCGTCGATGATTAGCATTTTTGAAAATATCCTGATCATCCTGCCACTGATTCTGCTACTGGAAGCCCAGCTTGGCGAAATTGGTATCTGGATTGCCTTTGTGATCTCAGAAATGCTGACCCTGGCGTTGGTGCTGCTGACAGCCGGGGTGATAAAAAAACGGTCGAAACTGGATCTGATGCCGATACTGCTGCTGGAAAAAAGCAATACCCAGCTAATCGATGTGACGATTTCTAACTCACTGGCTGATGCCACCGGGATTTCCCAGGTGCTGATTGATTTCTGCCGAGAAAACGGCATCGATGACAAACGCACTAATCATGTCGGGGTGATCGTGGAAGAATTATGTGTTAATATTATCCGCTATGGTTTCAAGGAAAAAGAAAAAAATGTGATTGATATCCGCTTGTCCATTCTGGAGTCGGAGCTGGTGCTGCGAATCCGTGATGATGGACGGCCCTTTAATCCGGTCGTCTATATTCATGAACACGGCGTCGCCGATACTTATGGGCTACGGCTGGTAAAGGAAATGGCGCAAGATTTTAAATATAGCTATGTGCTAAACTTCAACAATACCATGATCAGTGTGTAAGTATCAGTGTGTAAGTATCAGTGTGTAAGTATAAGTGTGCAAGTATAAGTGTGTAAGTATAAGTGTGTAAGTATAAGTGTGTAAGTATCAGTGTGTAAATATCAGCGAGTAAAATAGTATGTTAATTAATATGTCAATAAGATGACTAGTATGTAATAAGATTTCGGAGGAAGCGATGAAACATAAACCCATCAGTCACCCGCAGAAGCGGATTTTAGATAGTGAATTATTTGTGCAAAATACTCCTATTAATAATTGCCCCTTTATTATTTCCTTTCCCCCAAATAATGTTGGGCAGCTTAAGCAGGTATTAACGTATGTGGTAGTACATACCGGGGACTTGAATATCCGTTTTGAAATGGATGAGAATGGAGTAATCAGCCAGTATCTGGGAGAGGCCGATCTGTCCCGGATTATTGTTTATAACTGGAAGGATAAAACCCCGGAAGCAGTCGATGCGGCGATGGAAGAACTGGATCTTTATACCTTTGGCAGCGTTTTTAATCAGCCCCTGTACCGTTTTGGGATTATTGAAAGGGCCGACACAACCATGGTTCATCTGCTTCCTCACCATGTCATCTGTGATGGCAGCAGCACGAATATTCTTTGTGAGCATATTATGTCACTTTTTGACGCCTTAAAAGATGGGAAAGAGCTTTATTCGCTCCCTTCTAATACCATGAAATATCTGGACGTGGAAAAAACTTATTTAGAATCAGCGGATTGCCAAAACGATAAGGCCTACTGGCAGGAGCTATTGGGCGACGCCGGAGATCTTTCGCAAAAAGTAAACATCACCCAAAGTAATGCAGCTAGACGCCATGTCCTGGAACTGGAACCGGCAACCACCCAGAAGCTTACTAAGTTTTTAAACGGTTTTAAAAAACCGATTTCGCCTTTTGTTTTTGCACTGGCACTTTCTGGCCTTTATTTTGCCCGTTACAACAATGTCAAAAAATCGGTTCTCTCGATGGGTTTTGGCAACCGGATTTATGATGACGAAATTAATCATTCGCTGGGCATGTATGTCAGTACGGTGCCGGTGGCGGTTGGTTTTGAAGCCGACACCGCTTTTTCAAAATTTCTGATGGCATCAAAAGAAGCCATGAAAGAAAGCCTCAGCCATTCCCGCTACCCCTTTGATCTAATCCTCTCAGACCTGCCCGCTGAAGTATCAGAAAAACTGATGAACGTGGCGATTGTTTCCAATTCTACCAAAGCGATGGACTACCCGGCTCGTGCCGGGGTGATGAAAACCGGGATTGCCGCGATCACCCTGCGCGTGAATCTGGTCAAGGATGATACCCGGGGACTGCAGACCATTGCCTTTGATTATAAAACGAAGTGCTACAGTGATGAACAAATTAGTTACATGGCAGCAGCCATGGAAACGATGATTGAAACGATTATTGAGAATCCGGAAATCAGCTGTTCAAAAATCCCGGTGATTTCACCCGTAGAAGAACAGTGCCTATTGGCAAGCTTTAATCAAAGCGAGCAAAATTATTCGGATCAATCCCTGAGCATTGTCGAAATGTTTAAAAAACAAGCCGCAAAATCACCAGATCAAATTGCCGTTGTTTTTAAGGATAAAACAATGACCTATAAAGAGGTGGATGTGCTGACCGAAAAACTGGCAAAACATCTGCGTAGGCTGGGGGTTCAGAAGGAAACCGTGGTCGGGATTATGATTGATCGCAGTGAGCTGATGGTCATTTATCCGCTGGCCGTCCTTAAAGCCGGTGGTGCCTATATGCCTTTGGATTACAGCTTTCCTAATGATCGGCTGGCCTACATGCTGGCGGATGCCGAGGTTAAACTGATTCTTAGCGAAGACGATAAGCCCGAGCAGCACCTTCCGGATTATGCCGGTCCAGTGATCAGAAAAGAACTGCTTGAAACCCTGGAAGAGGATCAGGGAGTCATCCTTGCTATGCCGCAAGCCAGTGATCAGTTTGTGGTGCTTTATACCTCCGGTTCGACCGGGATGCCCAAGGGTTGCGTGCTGGAACACGGCAATTTGGCTAACTTCTGCAAGTGGTTTGAGTCTTATTACACGGTTACCGAAGATGACCGCTGCGGTGCCTATGCCAATTTTGGCTTTGATGCCCACATGATGGATATTTATCCTTATCTCACCGCCGGGGCTGGGGTCTGCATTATCCCGTCAGAAATCCGACTGGATTTTATTGCTCTAAACACATACTATGAAAAAAACAAGGTTACCCTGGCCTTTATGACAACCCAGTTGGGGCGTCAGTTTGTCCAGGAAATCGACAATAAAAGTTTGCGAGCCTTGACCATCGGTGGCGAAAAACTGCCGTCGATCACCTTGCCCGGCTACGATCTATTTCAGGCCTATGGCCCCACCGAATGTACGATTTTTTCAACGGTTCGCAAATTTCAGACCGAAAATGATTGTCTTTTAATTGGCGGGCCGATTGGCAATTATCAGCTCTTTGTTCTCGATGAAAACCTCCAGCTGCTACCCCTTGGTGCCGTTGGTGAGCTTTGTATCGGTGGTGCTGGCGTGGGCCGGTGTTATCTTAATCGCGAGGAATTGACCCGGGAAAAATTTATCCACTGGCAGGGCCAGCGGATCTACCGTACCGGGGACTTTGTCCGCTGGCTGGAAAACGGCGAAATTGAATTTGTCGGCCGGATAGACGGTCAGGTCAAACTCCGCGGCTTGCGGATTGAGCTGGGTGAGGTCGAAAGCCGAATGGCTCAGTATGAAGGGATTACGGCCTGTTGCGTCGATGTCAAGGAACTAGGGGGAACCCAGCATCTTTGTGCCTACTATACGGCTAAAAAGGAAGTTGCGGTGGCTGAGTTACAGGCTTTTCTGGCCGAAAAACTGACCGCCTTTATGATCCCCACGGCTTATATGAAGCTCGAGCAACTGCCCCTGACCCCTAACGGTAAGTTTAATAAAAAAGCCCTGCCGGAGCCCACCATTATCCGAGGCGAGATTGTTTCTCCACAAAGTGAGTTGCAACAGAAAATCTTTGACGTTGTCAGCGAGATTGTCGGAAACGATGCTTTTGGCGTTACAAGTGACCTCTTTACGATTGGCTTTTCTTCCTTGATGGCAATCAAACTCTCGGTGAAGCTTCATAAGCTTTGCGGGATCGAAATTAAAACAGCCGATATTATCAGTAATAAAACCATTGATAAGCTTGAAAAACTGGTGATGACCTCATCTGAAGAACCCCACAAGAATGTCGTCAGCTACGAAAAACAGTCAACCTATCCTCTGACTGAAAATCAGATGGGGGTTTATCTGGAATGCCAAAAGGATCCAGAGGCCTTGCAATATAATATTCCTTCAGAGATCCGGCTGTCTAATCAGATTAGTGTGAAAAAGCTGGCCGAGGCAACTAAAACCGTGATTAATTGGCACAGTTATTTAAAAACCTATCTGGTTGATGAAGACGGTCGGGTTTCTCAGAAACGCAATGATCAGGCCGAGCCGCAGGTTTTACTGCTCGAAGTCACCGAAGCCGACTATCAAACGATTCGGGAGTCCTTTATCAAACCCTTTGATCTGTATCGGGAGCCCCTTTACCGGGTGAGTATTGTCACCACCGAGAAACAGCTTTATCTGCTATGTGATTTTCATCATATCATTTTTGACGGGGCGTCGCTGCAGCTTTTGCTGACCGATCTGGTAGCGGCCTATGGCGACAGTCCGCTTGAGAAAGAGGATTTGACAGCCTTTGATCTGGCACTCAAAGAAGCCGATTATCAGAGCTCAAAAGATTATCAAGCCGATCAGGACTATTTTGATGGCATTATTAAGCCAGAAATGACAGCCATTCCCGGCGATCTTAAAATTCCCGGAGAAGCCTTGTTGGCCGCTGAAAAGCTGGTGGTCGATGGTGCGGACGTGGACGGTTTTTGCAAGCGTCAGGGCATTTCCCCCAGTGGTTTATTTATGGCCGGTCTGACTATAGCCCTCTACCGCTATTCGAGAAATCCGGCGATTCAGTTTACCACTATTTCCAATGGCCGGGGTGATGTCCGGGTAGGGCGATGTATTGGAATGCTGGTCAAAACCCTGCCGATTGCACTCGATGTTGAGGGGGAGGAAAAGGCGGGAGATTTCGTGAAACGGGTTCAGACCTTACTTTATCAGGCGATCAGCCATGAAGCCTATCCCTTTACTAAGATTGCGGAAGCCCACAGCCTAATCCCGACGATTAATTTTGCCTATCAGGCGGGCGTGCTGGAAGAAGTAAAACTTGAAGGTGAGCCCGTTACAGTTACCGCGATGGGACAGCAGAAGCCCAAGTTTGCCTTATCCATTCATATCAATTTGGCGGGAAAAAATTACGAGATTGTCAGCCATTACCATCAGGGGCTCTATTCAAAGGCGATGATGATGCGCTTAACCGAAAGCATCAAGCAGGTGGTGGTGCAAATTATTAAAGCCGAGGAACAACCGGTCAAATCCTTGTCGCTCCTGGGGGCATCCGATCGTGAGATGCTCACACGCTTTAATCAGACGGAAGCCCGGCTGGAGCAAAAAATTCCAGCCCGAATTTTTGAAGCGGTGACCCAAAGCGTTCCAGAGCGGACCGCACTGATTGCTAAAGACCGGCAGCTGAGCTTTGGTGAGCTCAACCGTTTGTCAAATCGGGTAGCCAATGCCCTGATAAAAAGGAGTGTCAAACCTGAGGACAAGATCGCCTTTTTACTCGATCGCGACAGTCGTCTGCATGTAGCCCTATTTGGCATTCTTAAATCTGGAGCAGCCTTTATTCCGATCGATCCCGACTACCCCAGAGAGCGGATCGAAGAGATTCTGGCCGACAGCGGGGCTAAATATCTAGTCACTCGTGGTGAGCAGCTATCAAAAGGCTTTAACAAGGCTCTGGATATCGACGCATTGCTAAAATGTGATGATGATAAGAATCCGGAAGTAGACATTGCGGCCGACAATCTGGTCTATATCATCTATACCTCTGGCTCCACCGGTAAACCCAAGGGCGTGATGCTTAAGCAGGAAGGTTTAGCCAATTATGTCGCTAACATCCCCCATAACAGCTTTGTAAAGGCACTGGTTAAAAATGTCACGACCCTTTTGTCGATTACCACCGTGGCCTTTGATGTGTTCTTAAAAGAAAACATGACCGCGCTTCTTAACGGCATTACCATCGCCTTTGCCGATGAAGAACAGGTAAACAACCCCAATGAGCTGGCGGCCTTTTTTCGGGAATCAGGTGCTGACGGATTTTCAGCAACGCCATCCCGGATGATTTCTTATCTCGAGTCGGAAGCCTTTAAAACCGCCTTGGGATTAGCCCGACTGATCATTTGCGGGGGCGAAAAATACCCCGCGAATCTGTATAATATCCTTAAAGGACTAACAAGTGCGGTGCTCTTTAACAGCTATGGGCCAACGGAGATTACGATATCATCTAATGCCAGACAGTTAGAAAACGATCAGATTACCATTGGCGCTCCGCTGGCCAATGTTCGGGAATACATCTGTGATCCGGATGGCAATCTTTTGCCGATTGGAGTGGTGGGCGAACTGTTAGTCGGCGGTAAAGGGGTCGGCCGGGGCTATTTAAACAACCCGGAACTCACCGCTAAACAATTTATCAGCTTTAATGGTGAGCCGGTTTATAAAACCGGGGACTACGCCAAATGGACCGAAAACGGCGAAGTCGAGGTCCTGGGTCGGTTGGATCATCAGGTCAAACTGCGCGGACTGCGGATTGAATTGGGCGAAATTGAAACTCTGATTAACAGCTATCCGGGTATTTCGCAGGGAGTAGTGGCGGTTTTGGAAATTAACGGGGTCGAATACCTCTGTGCCTATTATACCGCCGGGAAATGGATTAATCCCGATCAACTGACTAAGCACCTAAAGAAAAAGCTGACGAAGTACATGGTACCCACCTATTTCACCCAGCTGGAACAGTTTGCCATGACTAAAAATGGCAAGATCGATCTAAAGGCTCTGCCCCAGCCGGAGCTTACTAAAACCGGCGATTACGTAAAGCCGGAATCTGAGCTGGAGAAGAAAATTTGTGCCGCCTTTGAAGAAACCCTGGGTATTAAACCGATTGGCAGTAATGACAATTTCTTTGAAATCGGGGGGACCTCGCTAATGGCAACCAAACTGACTATCAAGGCGGAGAATCGTGGTATTAAAATCAGCTATGCCAATATTTTTAAATATCAGACCCCCGCGGAAATGGCTGAGTTTCTGGAAAATGAGGGTCAGATTCCGCGTCAGGGCGGCTGCCGCCAGGAAGAGGTTCGCAACTACGATTACAATCAGATCAACCGCCTGTTGCAGTTTAACACCATCGATGAGCTTCGCAAGGCTGGACCGGTGGAGGGTGAACCGCTGGGGAATATTCTACTCACGGGTGCCACCGGTTATCTGGGGGTCCATATTTTGGAGCACTATCTTGAGAATTATTCCGGCACGGCTTATTGTGTGGTGCGGTCAAAGGGTTCATTAAGCGGTGAGATGCGGCTTAAAAATATGCTGGTTTTCTATTTTAATAAAGATTATGCTAAGCTCTTCGGTAATCGCATTATCATTGTCGAAGGAGAAATTACTGACACCACCTTCCTGACCCGTTTACAAGCGATCAATGCCGATACAGTTATTAATTGTGCTGCTAATGTGAAGCACTTTGCCGCCGGAAACGAAATCGAAAACATCAACGTCGGCGGGGTACAGCTTTTGATTGATTATTGCATTGCCGAAGGAGCCCGGTTGATTCAGGTTTCTACCCACAGCATTGCCGGTACCAGCATCGACAGTCAGCCACCAGTTGATACCAGGCTATCAGAAAACAACCTCTTTATCGGTCAGGATTTGGACAACAAGTATGCCAACAGCAAGTTTATGGCCGAACGGTATATTCTCGAAGCAGTTAACAAGGGGCTAAAAGCTAAGATCATGCGGGTCGGTAACCTGATGGCAAGAAACACTGACGGTGAATTCCAGATCAATTTTAATTCCAATGCTTTTATGGGGAAACTGAAAGCCTATAAACTTATCGGAGCCTTCCCCTTTTCGGGATTGGAGGCATCGGTGGAGTTTGCCCCGATCGATTCGACCGCGGCAGCAATCTTAAAACTCAGCGAAACCGCGGAGCATTTTCGGGTTTTCCATCCCTACAATAATCATCAGATCACCATGGCCGATGTGATTGCCGCGATGGGACGGTACGGGTTTGCGATTGAGATCATCAGCGAAGCAGACTTTCAGAAGCGGCTTGAGGCAGCCATGAATGATGACCGCCTCACCCCCTATCTATCAGGGATCATTGCCTATACCGACACCGATTCTCACCAGCATCTGGCCTATCTCGGAAGTGAACAGCGGTTTACCACCAATATGCTGTTTCGCAGGGGCTATAAATGGCCGATTACCAGTGATTCGTATCTCCATAAAATGATTGCCTCCATTGATGGACTGGGATTTTTCGAGATTGGTCAAAAATAAAGCGTTCAGGATGAGACTTCAATGTCCAAAAAAAATCCGTGACAAATTTTAATTTATTTGATATAGTACATTGAAACTTAAATTTAATAATAATATAACAGGTGTCGGCTGTAATCCATGTATTATAAGCCGGTGAAAAGGGAAGAGGGGTGAAAATCCCCCGCGGTCCCGCCGCTGTAAGAGAAGAGTTCCTCCAGGAATGCCACCATTTAGTTGGGAAGGCAGGAGGTAATGTTGACGCTTGAGCCAGAAGACCTGCCTGTTTGTATATCTCAAACTCTACGAGAGATAGAGGAGGTTTATTTTTGTACGCATTTTTGCGACCTCATTGTCTTGTTTAGAGATAATGAGGTTTTTTTGTGCAAAAATGTCAATCGAGAGTGATGGAGGACCGATGTCAAAAGTATTAGTAATAGCTGGGACAACCGATGCAAAGACAGTGATTGAGAAACTATTAGAAAAAAAACATGACATAGCGATGACGGTTACGACTCGCATCGGCGTTGGCATGTTGGATGAATTCAAAAATCTGGATGTTTATCAAGGTAAATTGAACAAGGATCATATTACTCACTTGATCAGAACGCTTAAACCAGCATATTTAATTGATGCTTCTAATCCATTTTCGTCAGAAATAAGTCGAAATGCCATTAATGTCTGCAAATTCGAATCACTCCCTTATATTCGTTATGAACGGGAGCGGGTTAGATATGAGAATGACCCTGAAATTACGATTGTCAAGAACTATGGAGAAGCTTGTGACGTCTTGCTGAATTACGAAGGCAATATTCTGCTCACCCTGGGAAGCAATAAGATTGAAACATTTAAACGAATTCCCAACTATTCTCAGCGGATCTATCTGCGCGTGCTGCCAGACTGGAAGGTTTTAAGCAAATGCGAAAGTCTGGGCTTCAGCCCTAAAAACATTATTGCCATTAAAGGGCCATATAATGAAGCACTAAACATGGAATTGTTTAAGTATTGCCAGGCAGCGGTACTGGTAACAAAGGAAAGCGGTAATATGGGTGGTGTGGTGGATAAGATCAATGCCGCCAAAAAATTGGGGATGAAGATCATCCTTGTTGATCGGATTGAAGAGAGCTGCAGCAACAAATTCAGTTCGGTTGAAGAATTAATGATATGCGTGGATAGAATTGCCGCAGTCAAGGGCATTGCTACGGATGAAGATAAAAAAAGTACTGAAAGGTAAATACTCCAAATGGAAAATAGTTTAGGTAAATCGAGCAGTTTTATTCGATCCGGTGAAAAAGCGGAGCATGAAGCGATCCATCATCAAAAGATACACCATCACCGAATTGGACATAAACATGGGGAAGGCTCAGCCATTGATTTTTATGCCTATGCTTCGAAGATCAGATGCTGGAACCCGACTTTCAAGGTCGTCTTTTCTTTTCTGACGCTGCTACTGTGTATTGGGCTGAACAATCCCTTTGTGTCAATGGCTGTGATCATCGGGATGGCTTTCCTGACCGTGGTAAAAGGAGGGCTGCCGTTATCGGCATATCTGTCAGTGCTGATGATTCCCCTGACCTTTATCCTGATGGGAACCATTGCCATCGGGGTTGACTTTTCCAGTCAGCCAGCGGGTCAATTTAATCTTTTTCTGGGCTTTGGCTATGTCTTCACATCGGTTGGCAAACTCCAGGAAATGGCTTTTCTGATGCTGAAGGTTTTTGGCGCCATCAGTGCGATGATCATGATGACCTTGTCAACACCCTCGGCTGAAATCATCGGGGTACTCCGAAAAGCCCATGTGCCCAAGCTGATTATTGAACTGATGAATCTGATCTATCGGTATATTTTTATTTTACTGGACGTTTTTAACAATATGCGAAATTCAGCGGACTCCCGACAGGGTTACGGTGATTTTAAAACATCCTGTTATACCTTCGGCAGCGTTGCCAGCAACATGTTGGTGGTGTCAATGAAAAAAGCCAACGCCTATTATACTGCCATGGAAGCCCGAGGCTATGAAGGTGAACTGGTTTTTCTGGAAGATGAAAAGAAACATCAGGTGAGTCATCTGATTATCGCCGTAGCTTTTATGCTTTTTCTGATGCTACTTGGGATTATGACACACTAGAAGGGATGAATAGGAGTAAATTATGAGCGAACCAATACTAAAGATCAGCGATCTCCATTACAGTTATGGAACCGGAAACCCGGCACTAAAAGGTGTAAGTGTTGATATTTATCAGGGCGAGAAGATCGCCGTGATCGGGTCCAATGGCTCTGGTAAGTCCACTTTTTTTCTTAATGCCAATGGGGTATTAAAAGCCGATCATGGCGAAATCAGTTATCAGGGCACGATCATTAATAAAAAGAATCTAAAGGAACTGCGCAAGAACATCGGGATTGTCTTTCAGGATGCCGACAATCAGATCATTGCTTCGACTGTCATGGCCGAGGTCGGTTTTGGCCCGATGAATTTAAAACTGCCGCGGGAGGAAGTGCTCCGGCGGGTTGAAGAGGCCCTGACCACGATGAACATCCTGGATTTTAAGGACCGTCCGCCCCATTATTTAAGCGGCGGCGAAAAAAAACGGGTCACCATTGCCGATATTATTGCCATGAAATCGGAGGTTATTATTTTTGATGAACCGACGGCCGCCCTTGATCCCCTCAATGCGCAGATGCTCGAAGAGGTTCTAGTTAAGCTAGGGGAAGAAGGCAAAACGATGCTGATCTCCACCCATGATGTCGATTTTGCCTACCGCTGGGCAGAACGGGCGATTGTCTTTGATCAGGGCAAGATTATTGCCGATGGGACGCCCTTGGAGATTTTTAAAAACGCGAGAATTCTAGCGCAGGCCAATCTGAAACGGCCAGCGATGCTCGATGTCTATGAGATGTTGGTTGACAATAAGATGATTAAGGAAAACAATAACTATCCCACCACTCCCGAGGATTTGAAAGTCTTACTGGAAAAACAATTTCATTGATCAACCATTCGGGCAGATGATTTTAAACAGGGAAAATAATTGATTAAACAATATCGATTAAGATGGCTTTGCGGAAATTAAAAATGAGCGCTCAATAATTTTCGCAAACCCTTAATATATAGATGAAAATAAGAGGAGGAACTATGAACACAAGTTTAAACACCAGAGAAAAGAGATTTATTGCGGTTGCGGCAGCGATCGCCCTGGTATTCGGGTTTACCCCGGTGGCCAGTGCGATGCATATTATGGAAGGGTATCTGCCGGTTGGTTTCAGTGTCGCCTGGGGGGTGATCTGTATTCCGTTTTTAATTGCCGGTTACATGTCGATAAAAAAGACCCTCAAGGAAAATCCTAAAACCATTACCTTGTTGGCGATGGCCGGAGCCTACGTTTTTGTGTTATCATCTTTAAAAATACCATCGGTTACTGGTAGTTGTTCCCATATGACGGGAACAGGACTGGGTGCGATTCTTTTTGGGCCGACAGCAGTCAGTATTCTAGGGGTCATTGTCCTATTATTTCAAGCCATTTTGCTGGCCCATGGTGGGCTGACAACCCTGGGCGCTAATACCTTTTCAATGGCGATTGCCGGCCCCTTTGTAACCTTTGGAATTTTTATACTCTGTAAAAAAATAAAAATTAATAAGCATGTCGGTGTTTTTTTGGCAGCGGCAATTGGTGATTTATTTACCTATTGTGTTACCGCATTCCAGTTGGCGATGGCCTATCCTTCCGAGAGTGGTGGCGTTGCCGCTTCGATGGTTAAATTTTTAGCCGTCTTTGCACCGACCCAGATCCCCTTGGCTATTATCGAAGGAATCTTGACCGTGGTGATCATCATCGGACTGGAAACCTATGCGCAACCAGAACTCAATGATCTGGGATATCTTGCTGGAGGTGTAAAATAATGACAGCGACAAAAAAAACCGTCATTGGTCTGTTGGTGCTGGCAGTGATCATTGCCCTGGTCCCTCTGTTTATCTTGCAGAATGCTGAATTTGGCGGCTCTGATGATGCTGGCAGCGGTGTAGTTTCTGAGATTACCGGAACGGAGTATGAACCCTGGTTTACCCCGATTTTTGAAACGGCGATAAACGGTGAAATACCCGGCGAAGTGGAAAGCTTGTTTTTCTGTGTTCAAACCGGAATTGGCGTGGGGATTATCGCCTTTATCATGGGACGATTTGTAGAACGAAAGAAAAAAGAAGACGAGCCGAATAAAGCAGACGGTTCCAAAAGAGCTAAAAAATAAAACGATTATAAACGACAAAATATAAAAATAGAATAATTTCGAACAGGTGTCGGCTGTAATCCATTGTATTATAAGCCGGTGAAAAGGGAAGAGGGGTGAAAATCCCCCGCGGTCCCGCCGCTGTAAGAGAAGAGTTCCTCCAAGGATGCCACTGTAGAAATATGGGAAGGTAGGAGGTAATGTTGACGCTTGAGCCAGAAGACCTGCCTGTTTATGCACAACTCTGCGAGAGACAGAAAAAGGTTTTATTTGCGTGCCATTTTACGGGCTCATTGTCTCAGTTTGAGATAATGAGCCTTTTTTTATCTAACGGATATAGAAAAACATTTGAGGAGATTGATAATGAAAAAGCTAAAAAACATGTTAATACTGTGTATCGTGATGACTGTGGGTTTATTCTGCCTGGCAGGATGCAGCAGTTTGTCAGAGAATGTGGATGGAAAACTGGAATTTGATTCAGCAATGGAACTAAAATATGCACAAAACTTTTCAGTGGATAATTATAAGGGTGGCTATAAAATTATTACCTTAAAAGACGGATCACGTTATCTGGCGGTTCCCGAAGGAAAGAGTGTACCAGAGAATCTTGATGCAGATCTGGTGGTACTGCAATTGCCGTTGACCAATGTCTGCTTGGGATCAACAACTGCGGCATCATTGATGACGGGTATTGAGGCATTAGAGGTAGCCACGTTAACCACACAAAAAAGAGATAGTTGGTATATTGAAGAAGTCGGTGCAGCCATGGACTCGGGACAGATTACGTATATCGGGAATTATGACACCCCCGATTACGAAATACTGGCATCACAACAACCCCAGGTGCTGATCTATTCAGGTATGTTGGATACGCACCCTGAAGTGTCGGATAAATTTAAGGAGCTGGGACTTAACTATATGGTGGATCGTTCATCAGATGAACAACATCCCCTGGCTCGGATTGAGTGGGTAAAACTTTTTGGGATTCTGTTTGATAAAGAAGATGAAGCGCAGGCTTTGTTTGAAGAACAGGAAAAAGTTGTTGACTCAATTAACGCTGAGTCAACCGGAAAAACCGTGCTGGCATTCTATCGCGTAACAAATGGAAGCTGTTATGTGCGAAATGCAGGAGATTATTTTGCAAAAATGATTAATTTAGCGGGCGGTACCTATTATCCGGGGGATCTGAAAGTAGATGAAGGCGGAACGACAAAAATGGATTCAGAAACTTTTTATCAGACAGCGGCTGATGCTGATTATATTATTTACATTGATTTCAGTTCAACAGAGCAAATAACAAAGCTGGATGAGCTGGTGGCTAAAGATCCGCTTTTTGCCGATCTGAAAGCGGTGAAAAATAAAACGGTCTGGAGTACCCGACAGGACTTCTGGCAGGTAACGGCGACACTGGGTAATATGATTTCTGATATCAATACGGCGATTACGGTAACTGACCATTCTAAAGATGATTTAACCTATCTCTATCGGTTACAGTAGGTCAGCCTGAAAAATGAAAATAAGTAGAGTTGGCAAAATAGCGCGTTATCAGATCGTTTTTATGCTGCTGATACTGGCATTAATTGGTGCCTTAATTTTTAGTATCAATTCTGGTAGTGTCGATATGTCAGTCGAAGATATTTTTAAGATCATTGTCTTCAGAGCTCAACAAGGCTCAGTTGAAAGCAATGTCATCTGGAAAATAAGACTGCCGCGTTTAATTGCGGCAGCGATACTGGGTGGGGCATTATCAGTATCTGGTTTTCTCCTTCAGACATTTTTTAGAAATCCGATTGCCGGTCCCTATGTGCTGGGGATTTCTTCGGGGTCGAAAATGTTTGTTGGTTTCACGATGATCGTTTTGATGCGGTATGTCAATGCCTTGCCATCGGGGATTGTCGTGATTGCAGCATTTGCTGGCTCTCTGGTTTCAATGGGATTTGTTCTGCTAGCAGCCAGAAAGGTTTCTAATATGTCGATGCTGTTGCTGGTCGGTGTGATGATCGGGTATATCTGTTCAGCATTGACTGATTTCTTTGTGAATTTTGCTCAGGAACGGGAGATTGCAAATCTGACAAACTGGTCGATGGGCAGTTTTTCCGGTATTAGCTGGTCGGATATCGGGGTGATGTCGATCATTGTTTTTATTTCGCTGATGGTGGTTATGATGTTATCTAAACCAATTGGGGCCTATCAATTAGGAGAAGGATACGCACAAAGTATGGGCATCAATATCAAGTGGTTTCGGATTCTTCTGGTTTTGTTTTCGAGTCTGCTTTCAGCCACCGTGACTGCATTTGCCGGGCCCATCGCTTTTGTGGGAATTGCCATACCTCAGGTCGCTAAAATTCTGATGAATACCTCAAAACCGATTATTATCATTCCGACGACTTTTTTAGCCGGATCGGTATTCTGTGTATTTTGTGATATCCTAGCCCGAACATTGTTTTCACCAACTGAATTGTCGATTGGAACCGTAACGGCATTCTTTGGTGCCCCATTTGTGATCTGGTTGTTGTTAAAACAAAAAAAATAGAGGATGAATGTATGTAAGTTAAATTAAACTGGCAATTGCCCAGTGTGCGGGCGATCACGGATCGCCCCTTCATCAAATATTTAATTCAACCTATATAGCAATAGCCAGAATTTTGTTTATTAAGAAAAAAGCACATTAAGAAACCAAAATAAAAGGGGGATCGTATTGATTGAATGATCATTTATGAAAAGGAGGAGGGACTGAAATAATCAGTTCTTAATAACGATGTATTTTAAAACAGATAATCTATCGGTCGGGTATGGTGGAAAGGCGTTAATTGAAAATATTAATATTGGTATCGAGAAGGGGAAAATTCTCTGCTTACTAGGTCCCAATGGTTCTGGTAAGTCCACTGTTCTGCGCAGTATTTCAAAACATTTAAAAAAAATTGCCGGCACGGTTTTTATCGCCAAAGAGGATATGAACAATCTAAACAGCGTCGAGGTTGCCAAGCGCTTGTCGGTGGTGTTAACCGAAAAAGTGGCACCGGAACTGATGACCTGTGAAGACGTGGTGGCAACCGGTCGTTATCCCTATACCAATCATTTTGGAAAACTGACGGACGATGATCAGCGGATTATTGAAGAATCGATGGCAGCAGTCAGTGTGCTGGATCTGATGGATCAGGAATTTACCCATTTAAGTGACGGTCAAAAACAACGGGTTTTGTTAGCCCGAGCCATTTGCCAGCAACCGGAAATCATTGTCCTGGATGAACCAACCTCCTATCTTGATATCCGTCATAAGATCGAATTATTAGGGATTCTTAGAAGCATGGCTGTTAAGCAAAATGTAACCGTTGTTCTGTCTCTTCATGAAGTCGATCTGGCGGCAAAATTGGCCGACACTATTATCCTGGTAAAGGATAATAAAATATATGGCTCGGGCTGTCCGGAAGATATATTAAATGACGAGGTTATTAAAACCCTTTATGGTATTGAATCGGGAAGCTTTAATATGTTGATGGGAAGTGTAGAATTGCCCAGAACATGTTTGACCGACCCCCGGGTGTTTGTTTTCGGCGGCGATGGCTTTGGGACACGATGCTATCGGGCGCTGCATAAAGCCGGGATTTCATTTTGTACTGGAGTTTTGTACCATAATGACGTGGATTATCAGGTGGCGACGAGTCTGGCCAGACAGACAATTTTTGAAAAGAGCTTTCGACCAATCAGTGATGTGATTTATGAACAGGCCTGCAAAGCACTGTTAAAATGTGAGGTTATTATCGATACCGGTTTTGATCTGGATGGCGAAACCAATCGGAATCGACAGCTTTTAGAACTGGCTTATAATACCAACAAATCAATTTTGAGTTTGCGTAAGCAAACGCTAAAAAGCAAAGCAAATGTTCAACATTTTGACACGATTGGAGCTATGATCAACAGCGAAACACTAAAGTTTGAGTCTGAGGTAAAGACCAGCATCAGCTTATGCAGTTAAAGAAAAAATCGGCAATTGCGAATCTAAAGGCAAAACACAAAGCATTTTCGCAATTACCTAAAAATAAAACAAACTGTATAAATCGAACTGGCAATTGCGCAGTATGCGGGCGAGGGTCTGACCCCTTGGTCATCACGGATTGCCCCTACGCTAAATATTTAATTGAACATATATAAAACAAAAAAGGAGTAACATTAAACGTGAAAACAAATTTATTAAAAAAACTTGGTATTGGAATGTTGGCATTAGTGCTGACCGTATTGGTAATGGGGTGTGCAAATAATGGCAAAACAACCAGTGAGAGTGGCAATGAGATGTTGAAATTGGATTATTCAACAGCCTTTAGCGTTGAATATCTGGATAATGATATCAAAAAATTAACCGATGCCGATGGCCGCATTATTATGATGGTTCCAAAAGGAAAAACGCTTCCCGATGAGTACCAGGATGCCGACGTGATTATTGAGGGTGAACTGGATCGCGTGATGCTGGCTTCAACGACCCAGGGCTGCATGCTGCGGGCACTGGATGCAGTAGACTTTATTAAAGCCGTGACCACCAAACAGGAATCATGGACGATTGCTGAAATCGTCGATGCCATGACAGCCGGAACAATCACCTTTGTTGGCGATAATAAGGCACCGGACTATGAAATGATTAAATCGCTTAATCCCGAGCTGGTCTTTGTTTATTCCGGTGACTACGGTTTACAGGACATGATGGCAAAATTTGATGAACTGGGCATAAATTATGCTGTCTGCAACGAGTATACCGAAGATGATCCCCGGGGTCGAATGGAATGGATTAAATTCTATGCCGCCTTCTTTAATAAAGAAGATCAGGCGGAGACGTTTTTTAGTCAGGCGATGACAAATATTGATAAAACCGTTAAAGATGCACAAAAAACTGAAAAACCCAAGGTAGCTTGGGCGATGGTATCCAGTGGTAAGGTTTATATTGCCGAAAGTGATTCCTACGTGGGAAAAATGATCGAAATGAGCGGCGGCGACTACGTCTTTAAGGATATGGCGGCAGGAAGCGGCGGCATTACTCTGGAGGAATTTTATGCGACCGCCAAGGATGCCGACATTCTTATTTACTCATCGATGGAACAATACTCGCCAACGCTAGACTCGGTAGTTTCCCAATCGCCGATTCTGGCGAACTTAAAGTCCGTTAAGGATGGCAAGGTCTGGTGCCTGGGAAAAGATTTTTATCAGTCCATTGATAAAACCGATGAGGTGATCAGCGACCTGTTCACTATTTTCCATGGCGATGGAGTAACCACACATTTCAAAAAATATTAATGTTAAAAGAAGTGAAAACGGATCATTTTAGTGAGCAAATGACGGAAGAATTAGAACGCTTAAACAGACGGTCCATGCTGCTGCTGGGATTATTGGCCGTGGGGGTGGTTCTGACCTTTGGATTTTGCGTTGGATTTGGCTCACTTAAAATAGGATTGGATGAACTGGTCAAAATTATCTTCCGTTTTGGTGATTATGACCCGGTTTTAAGTGAAATTGTCTGGGATATTCGGTTTCCCCGCACAATTGGGGCATTGTTGGGGGGAGCGGCTCTGGCAGTGGCCGGAATCATGCTCCAGGTTTTTTTTCGAAATCCTATTGTGGAGCCCTTTGTCTTAGGGATCTCATCAGGAGCGGTGCTCTGCGTCGCCCTGGTCATGCTGGGTGGGATTAGTCTCGGTTTGGGAGCGGTATCGCCGCTGGGTTTGTTTCTGGCCGCTTTGCTCGGATCATCGGTAGTGATGCTGGTGGTGCTGGTATTTGCAACTCGGGTAAAAGATGTCGTGTCCCTCTTAGTGATCGGGTTGATGATGGGTTATATCTGCAGTGCCGTAACCAGTGTACTACAATCTTTTGCCGAAAAGGAAGCGCTGCAGGGTTTTGTGGTGTGGACGCTGGGAAGCTTTTCGGGATTTACCTGGGCAAGCGTTCGGATTATTGTGGCGTTGTGTATTCCCATCTTTGGCTCACTGGTGTTTTTAGTCAAACCGCTTAATGCTTTTTCGATGGGGGAAGAGTACGCCATGAGTATGGGGGTCAATATTAAACAGTTTCGCGTCTTTCTGGTAGCCATTACCAGCATTCTGGCCGCCGTGGTAACAGCCTTTGCCGGCCCGGTGGGATTTATTGGTTTGGCGATCCCACATCTGGCCAGGCTATTATTTAAAACCGCTGACAATAAAATATTAGTGCCGGGATCGATTCTGATGGGAGGGATTGTGACGGCGTTTTGTGATCTGATTTCAAGAACGATTCTGGCCCCGGTTGAGCTGCCCATCAGTGCGGTAACGGCCTTTATCGGTGCTCCAATTGTGATTTATTTGATAATGAAAAGGAGGACAAGTCTATGATTGCCTTAAAAACAGAAAGTCTGAAAGTCGGTTATGGTAAAAAAGTGGTGGTCGATTCGGTTGATATTTCTGGTTTCAGAGGCCAGGTACTCTGTCTGCTTGGTCCCAATGGCGCTGGAAAAAGCACGATTTTAAGAACCTTATCCGGTTTACTTACCCCCCTTGACGGGGTGGTTTATGTCAATCAGGAAAAACTGCCGGATAAAAAGAAAAAAGATCTGGCCAAAGAATTGTCGGTGGTCTTAACGACCAAGTTCTCGACCGGAATGATGAAGGTCTACGATGTGGTGTCGATGGGTCGTTATCCCTACACCAGTCGGTTGGGAAAACTGACTGGTCATGATCATCAACTGATTCAGGAAGCCCTGATCACCGTCAATGCCGATTATCTGGCAACCCGCAATTTTGAGGAGCTCAGTGATGGGGAAAGACAAAAAGTGATGGTTGCCAGAGCCCTGGTCCAGGAACCGGAGGTAATGATCCTGGATGAACCTACCAGTCATCTGGATATTCGTCATCAATTGGAACTCGTTGATATTCTCAAAAACCTGAGCAAAGAAAAAAATATTACTATTATCTTGTCGCTTCATGAAATTGATCTGGCCTTAAAAAGCTGTGAAACGGTGCTGCTGGTTCGCGACAATCACATTGTTGGTTATGGAGCGCCGGAAGACATGGTTAGTGAAGAAACCATCAGTCAGCTTTATGGGATAAAAAATGCCGGTTACAATAACCTGCTTGGTTCCATCGAAATTGCCAACAGCGGCGAGCCATCGGTTTTTGTGGTCGCCGGAAATGGCACCGGGATTCCGATTTATCGGTTGTTGTCCAAACACAATATCGGTGCGATGACCGGCATCGTTCACGAAAATGACGTCGATTACGAGGTCGCCCGAACCATGGGGCTGACCATCAAAAGTGCCTTTGCCTTTGAAGAGATTGATGATGTCACTTATCTAGGTGCTAAAAAGATGATCAACCGGATTTCGACGGTGATCGATTCGGGATTCCCGGTTCGAAAAATGAATCAGAAAAATCTGGAGCTCATTCGTTATGCAATTTCAAAAGGCAAGAAGGTGATCTCCTTTCGGCCTGAAGAAGAGCGTCGGAAATATTTTGGTATACAGGAAAAACAAATACTTTCATGCCATGAATCTTGCGACTTTTTCAAACATTTAAAAACCAGAGAAATGCCAGTGACGAAACTGGGGAGCATCTTGTAATGATCGGGGAGGAGAAAGGTATGCAGATTTTTACACTACCAACGGGGGAGGGTGTTTATCGCTATCAAAAAAGCATCGTTATACCCTTTAACGGAAAACGAAAGGTTTTATCCACAGCCCACCTAAATGGCGGATATTCTGAAGAACTTAAAGCCGTCTTTAATCACGACGCCACCCAGGGTGCTGGGGTGGCCTGTAAACTCCGGGCGGAAACCTACCAGGAGCACATGAAACTGATTACCGAAGAACTGGGCCTGGAGGCCGATTATACCGCAGGCATCACGACCGCTGCATCGATGGAAAATGTGGCGATTAAAACCGTCGCCTATAAAAACTTAAGTGTGACCGTCATTGTAACCGGGGGTATTGAGGTTAATGGGGGTCGGGTGGGCGATCCCACCACCTGGTATGAGGTTAATGGGAAGCACCATGAGATCAAACCGGGGACGATTAATATTATCCTCTATATTGATGGTAATATGCCGCCGGAAACTTTGACCCGGGCATTGGTAACCTGTACCGAGGCCAAAACAGCCGCGATTCAGGAACTGCTGCTGGGAAGCATGTATTCCCGAGGGCTGGCCACTGGGTCAGGAACCGATGGAACGATTCTAATCGCTAACGGTGAAGCCCAGGATTATTACCAGTTTGCCGGTAAACACAGTAAACTGGGGGAACTGATCGGATTAGCGGTTAAACCGGCCGTAAAAGAAGCACTCTTTTTACAAACCGGTGCCAGCCCAGAGCAGCAATTCAGCATTTTAAGACGGATGCAGCGGTTTGGCATCAAACTGGATACGATCTGGGATCAGTTTAAAACAGTCAATAACTTAGGCAAGCCGGAATTTGTCTGCCTGTTGGAAAAGCTGGATAAGGAACCAGAACTGGTGGTTCTTACCTCCCTCTATGTCCATCTTCTGGACCAATTCGACTGGGATCTGATTAACATGGAACAAACCGCTGATGAAGCCGGGCAGATATTAAAACGGATGAATCCCCAGTTGGCAGCGTTTAATGGCACTGACTTACAAGGCGTCACAAAAGACGGATTCATCGAAGCGATGACGCAGAAGATGACCGGCTGCTTAGTCGGCTTGTTAGAGGAGCGGATATGTATCGGATAACATTTATTCATTCACCGATGGATCATACCTATAATCTTAAAGAAGCCGTCAGGCTTTTTGAAAATGAAGGGTCTACCAACAATGAAACGGAAATTGCCGTCAGCTTTCTTACCAGCAGTCAATTGGATAATTCCGGGGAAGAATGCGATACTGCCATGGAAGAACTGGAAAGCGCTGACTTCATTCTGATCTTTATTCATGCCGGACTTACCCAATTTAAGAGCTTTGCGCCCCTGATGGAGCGATTTGAAAATAGAAAACGCTTTTTTATCTGGTCGGGCTGTGATGAAGAAAACGTCATTGCTTTAAAAAAATCCGGTATTTCACCATGGGAACATGGGGAGATTCAGAAATATGCCCTGGACACCAGCACTGAAAACTGCATTAACCTGATCAAATACCTGGGGGCTTATTATGGCAAGCTGAACATAGCGTACAGCGAGCCCCGCCATTCCAGTTGGGAAGGTATTTATTGCCCGGACAAAGAACAAAGCCCAGAACAAAACCCAGAACAAAACCCAGAACAAAACCCAGAAAAAAATATTGAAATCGCCCTTAAAGAAGCCCAGGCAAGCCAAAAACCAGTGGTCGGTATTTTAATGTACAGCAAATTGGTACAGGAAAACAATTTAGAACACATTGATGCCCTGATCGCAGAAGTCAAAAAACAGGGTGCCCATCCGCTGGCGGTCTATTCGTCCGCAGCACCTAACCCGGCGATTGGCTGTTTAGGTTTTCAATGGGTGGTGGATCATATTTTCACCACCGCAGGAATCGCAAATGTCGACGTGATCATTAACACCATGAGTCATTCCCAGAGTATCCTTTCAGATCCTGGGGATGGTACCAAAACGGTGGAAAAGAGCATTTATCAGGCCATTGATGTACCGGTGATCAAGGCTCTTTCTACTTACCAAAGCTATGAAAACTGGCTTGAAAATTTGCGGGGAATCGATGCCATGTCTTTTCCGGGAAGTGTTTACTATCCAGAATTTGATGGTCAGATCATGTCGTTTACCGTTGCATATTCGGTTTTTGTCAGAGATGAAATTGGCGATAAGACGATTAACCGACCGATCCCGGATCGGGTCGTTAATATCTGCGAACTGGCACTCAATTGGGCAAGGTTACGGCGAAAAGCGAATCCTGATAAAAAAGTTGCGATTCTTTTTCATAATATGCCACCCCGCAATGATATGATCGGCTGTGCCTTTGGTCTGGATACACCCCAAAGTGTTTTTGATATGGTTAAGGCGCTGGCGGCCGATGGAATCGCAACTGAATACGACTTTAACAGCGGTGATGAGATCATCCAGAGAATCATCGATGCCGTCAGCAATGACACCCGCTGGTTATCGGCTGAACAGGCTATTCAGCGCAGTGTGGCAGTGATTGATAAGCGTGACTACCAACCCTGGTTTAAGGCGCTGGAAAGTAAGGTCCAGGAAGAGCTGGTCCGGGATTGGGGCGATCCGCCCGGGGAAAACATGGTTTTTGAGGATCAGATGCCGGTGCCGGGAATTCTCAATGGCAACATTTTTATTGGGCTTCAGCCAGCCCGGGGCTATGAGGACAAGGCGGAGGAGGTTTATCACAGTACCGATATTGTGCCGCCCCACCAGTATATTGCCTATTATAAATGGCTAAAAAACGGTTTTAAGGCTGATGTGGTTATTCATGTGGGAACCCACGGCACCCTGGAATGGCTGCCGGGCAAAGAAATCGGTTTGTCGGCAGCCTGCTATCCGGATATTGCCATTTCAAACCTGCCCCATCTATATCCTTATAGCATTACCGTCGAAGGAGAAGGTATCCAGGCCAAGCGGCGGTCTTATGCGGTTCTTCTGGATCACCTGATTCCCTCGATGGCTCAGAGCGGCAGCTATGACGAGATGGCAGAGCTGGATGACCTGATCAAACAATACTACCGGGCGGTTAGCACCGACCAGGGGAAAACTTCCTTTGTCCAGCAAAACATCCAAACCATTGTGATTGAACAAAATTACCTCACCGACCTGGATATCAGCCAGGAAGAGATGGAAGCAGATTTTCCAGCCTTTGTAGAAAAGCTCCATACCTGGGTGGAAGGCATTAAGAATACCCTGATTAAAGATGGGCTCCATATTTTTGGACAGGTGCCGGAATCGGAACGACTTTATCAATTGGTTTGTGCCCTGCTGCGGTTATCAAATGGCAAGATTCCGTCATTAACCCAGGCAACCGCCAAAGCGATGGGGATGGATTATGAATTTTTGAAAAATGACCCCCAGCATCGGGATGCCGAAGGGGTCACCAACTTAATGAGATTTAATGAGATTGAAGCAAGCAGTCGGGAGCTGGTTCGGGACTACTTGCAACAGAAGGCCGAATCAGACGCCATTGATGACCATATCAAAAGCCATTTTAAAGCTGCTAATCCGGCGGAGCTGGTTGATTTAAAGACGGTCTTTGAATTTATGAACAATACCCTGATGCCAAAGCTTAAGTCCACCACCGATGAAATGACCAATCTGGTTAAGGGCGTCAATGGCGAGTTTGTTCCGCCCGGGGGATCAGGGGCGCCAACCCGGGGCAGAGTCAGCATACTGCCAACCGGTCGCAATTTCTATGCCATTGATCCGGCGGCAGTGCCGACTCGGGCCGCCTGGGAGGTTGGCAAACAACTGGGCCAAAAAATGATCGACCGCTATCTGGAAGACGAAAAGTGTTATCCGGAAACGATGGTGATTGTGGTCTATGCCGGCGAAACCATGAAAACCTCTGGTGATGATATTGCTGAAGTCTATTATCTGTTGGGGGTTAAGCCCAAGTGGCTGGAAAATTCAGACCGGGTGATTGGGTTGGAAGTCATTCCTACTTCCGAACTGGGACGGCCTCGGGTAGATGTGACCCTGCGTATTTCTGGGCTATTTCGGGATACCTTTCCCAACCTGATCGAATCGGTGGAGGAAGCGGTTAATCTGGTTGCTAGTTTGGATGAAAGCGATGAAGAAAACTTCATCAAACGGAATTTTCAAAATGAGGTAAGAGAGCTGATTCAAAACGGTGCCAGCATCGAAACTGCCCAGGAAGAAGCCGGGATGCGGATCTTTAGCGATCCCCCGGGAACCTATGGCGCCGGGGTGACCCAGTTGATCAACAGCAAGAACTGGGAAGATTTTACCGATCTGGGTAAGATCTATACTTTTTGGGGCGGCCACGCCTATGGTAAGAAGGTTCATGGTAAACGGGTCACCGAGGTTTTTGCCCGACGATTGTCCAAGGCCCAGATTACCATTAAAAACGAATCCTCGATGGAAATCGATATGTTAGAAAGCGATGATTTCTATAATTACCATGGCGGGCTGATTGCGGCTGTTCGTACCGCCTCGGGGCAGAAACCCCATTCCTATTGCGGGGATAGCAGTGATCCTGCCCGGGTTTCGCTAAACAATGTCAAAGAACAGACCGCTAAAATTATGCGGTCGCGGATCTTAAACCCCAAGTGGTTTGAGGGGATGAAGGAACATGGCTACAAAGGTGCCCAGGAGATTTCGGGAATGGTGGACTTTGTCTTTGGTTGGGATGCCACCGCGGATAGTGTTGAAGACTGGATGTACGAAAAAATAACTGAAAACTTTCTTTTTAACGATGAACGACGGGAGTGGATTAAGAGTGTCAATCCCTGGGCGATTCAGAACATGACTGAACGCCTGCTCGAAGCGGCTCAACGAGGGATGTGGGAGGCCAAAGAAGAAAGTCTCGAAAAACTCCGGGCAATCTATATGGACATTGAGGGGGAGATGGAAAACTTTAGTGAATAAGAACTGTAGCAAATAAGACTGCGGGGTAACAAAAATAATGTCAGTTTGGCATGGCAAGGTTCCGTGAGTTTTGCGGACAGTTTTGCAATTATTGGAGAATAATAAGGTTTAAGAAGAAGGGAAACAAATGCTAGAAATAATTGATTTGACAAAAAAATATAAAAGCCTAACCGCGGTTGATGGGCTTAATCTCACCATCGCTGATGGGGAGTTCTTTGGCCTGTTGGGCCCAAATGGCGCTGGAAAAACAACAACCGTGAGAATGATCAGTACCCTGACACCAAAAACAAGTGGAGATATTGTCATTGGTGGAGAAAGTATTGATCGGAACCTGATTTCGATCAAAGCAAAGATTGGGGTCGTGCCACAGCAGAATAATCTGGAAAATGAAATGTCGGCCTGGGAGAATCTGGAAGTACACGGGATGCTGTATAAGATGCCAAAAGAAAAACGACGACAAAAAATTGATGAAATGCTTGCGTTTACCGAACTCACAGAACGCAAAGATGATCTGACCAAGAATTTTTCCGGCGGGATGAAGCGCAAGCTGATGATCGCCAGAGCCCTGCTTCACGAGCCGGAGCTATTGCTTTTGGATGAACCAACGGTGGGGCTTGATGCCGCCGCCCGTCGGAAAATGTGGGATTTGTTAAAGCGGCTGAAATCCAAGGGCTTAACGGTGCTGCTGACCACCCACTATATCGAAGAGGCGGAGATCCTCTGTGATCGGGTTGGGCTGATTGATAAGGGAAAATTGCTGAGACTGAATACCCCGGTTAATCTAATCGAAGAGGTTGGCAAGGTAACGGTTGAATATTTTGCTGACGGAGAAACCCATGAAGAGTTCTTTCCGACCAGAGAAAAAGCCAACGAATATGCTGGTTCGCTAGAAGGTGATGTCCGGATCCGTCCCTCAAACCTTGAGGATGTCTTCTTAAAATTCACAAACAGAAGGGTGGAATTATAATGAGTGGATTATACGGTATTCTCTGGCAGGAATTTGCTGTTTTCAAGCGAAAATTTGTAGCCACCAGCATCAGCTTTCTCATTTCACCAGTTCTTTATCTGGTCGCTTTTGGCTGGGGACTGGGCAGTGGGGTCGAGATCGGTGGGGTTTCTTACATGGCCTATATTATCCCGGGGATTATTGGGATGAGCACGATGATGACCAGTTTTAACAACACCGCCAATACCATTAATATTTCTAGAATTTTCTACAAGACCTTTGAAGATTATATGATCTCACCGATAAATATGACGGTCTATGCATTGGGAAAAATCATCGCGGGGGCATTCTATGGTATTTATTCGGCAACCTTGATTATTATCATGGTATCGATTTTCACCAATGATCTGGTGATCACACCTTACTTTATTGTGATTGCACTGTTAAATTGTTTTGTTTTTTCAGCGCTGGGCTTTTTAATTGGACTATTGGTTAATTCGCATTCAGATATGGCCAAATTCACCAGTTTTGTGATCACACCGATGTCATTTTTATGTGGGACTTTTTTCCCCATTGACAAGATGCCGGAAGTATTAAAATGGATTATTTACCTGCTGCCTTTAACCCATACCAATCTTGCATTACGAACAACCGGAGAAGCCCCCCAGCAAATGGCGCTTCACGCCGGCATTCTGGTTGCCTATCTGGTGGTGCTGTTTGTTCTGGGAGCACGGTATTGTAAAACCGTTGAATAAAATAGTAATGACAATCTAACATGAAGTTGTGGGCATGATTAGATAAAAAAATTAAATATTTCAAGGGGCGATCCGTGATGACCAAGGGGTCAGACCCTCGCCCGGATACTGCTTAGAGATGAAAAAAATAAAAATAAAGAGGATTATCAACGTGAAAAATAAAAATATTATCTATCCATTTACCGGAATTGTGGGGCAGGAAAAGATGAAAAAGGCTTTAATTCTCAATATCATCAATCCTCTTCTGGGTGGGGTATTAATCAGGGGCGAAAAGGGCACGGCCAAATCTACAGCGGTTCGGGCGCTGGCGGACTTATTGTCGTCCCGCAGTCAGGTGGAAGGCTGCCCCTTTGGCTGTGATCCCCGGGAACCGGCCAATATGTGCAGTGATTGTCTGGAAAAATATGAAAACCAGGAAACCTTTGTGGAGGTTTTTGGACGGATGAAGGTGGTGGATCTACCAGTCAGTGCTACCGAAGACCGGGTGGTGGGAACCCTGGATATTGAACACGCCATCAAAAAAGGCGAAAAGAAATTTGAACCGGGGATTTTGGCTCAGGCCAACCGGAACATTCTTTATGTCGATGAGGTGAATTTGCTGGATGATCACATCGTCGATGTACTGCTGGATTCAGCCGCCATGGGAGTCAATACCATTGAGCGGGAAGGGGTTTCCTTTTTTCATCCCTCCCGGTTTATTTTAGTCGGCACCATGAACCCGGAAGAGGGGGATTTAAGACCACAGCTATTGGATCGCTTTGGGATGGTGGTGGATGTGATTGGTGAACGTAATCCTGAGCAGCGGATTGATGTCATCAAAAACAGACTGGCCTATGAAAAGGATAAGGAAGCCTTTGCCAAGCAGTTTACGGCCGACCAGCAGGATCTGCGCGATCGCATTCTCAAGGCAAAAAAACTGTTGGAAAAGGTCAGCTATGGGGATGAGATGCTGGAGATGGCGGTAAAAATCAGCATTGCATTGGATGTGGATGGTCATCGGGCTGATATTGCTATGATCAAAACCGCCATGACCATTGCCGCCTTTAAAGGCCAGACAGAGGTTGCCCCGGCCGATATGCAGGAAGCCGCAGAGCTGGTCTTGCCACACCGCTTGCGCCGTACGCCATTTGAAGAAGGCATCTACAATTTTGATCAGATTGAGCAGATTATTAATGCCGTCGGGAGTGCTCAGGATGTCGTCGTATAATCAATTACGGGACAGTGATCCTGGGAGATGCCTGAGCGTTGTGGAGGAATGTCCGATGAATAAAAAAAACCTGAAGCATATCGGACACCAAGATAAGCCTGCTTATCGCTTTCCTTTTGTTGCTGTCATGGGGCAGGAAATGGTGAAAAAAGCGCTGCTCCTCAATCTCATAAATCCGCTGATCGGCGGGGTGCTGTTGGCTGGGGAAAAGGGCACCGCGAAGTCCACCCTGGTACGGAATCTTGGCCAGATTGCTCCGGACATGGAGGTGGTGGATTTACCCTTGAATGCCACCGAAGACCGGGTCATTGGCAGCATTGATATTGAAAAAACCATTTCTCAGGGTAAGCGAGCCTTTGGCAGTGGGATTTTAAAAAAAGCCCATGGCAATATCTTATACATCGACGAGGTCAATCTTCTCAGCGAGCACATCGTTAACAGTATTTTAGAGGTGGCCGCATCCGGGGTGAATCATATTGAGCGGGAAGGTATCTCTTTTGAACATCCCGCCCGGTTTGTGCTGATCGGAACCATGAATCCGGAAGAAGGCTTTTTGCGATCCCAGTTTCTGGATCGGTTTGGACTCTATGTGGCGGTGGAGGGGTCTAAAAATCCGGTTGAGCGGAAAGAGATTGTCAAACGGCGTCTGGCTTTTGAACACAATACGGCTAGCTTTGTCAAAATCTGGGAAGGTGAGACTGAGATGCTAAAAAACCAGATCCAAGAAGCAAGAAAGAATCTGGGGGCCGTAAAAATATCGGAAACGGTTTTCAAGCTGACTGCTGATATTGTTAACGAGGCCTATTGTGCCGGTAATCGGGCGGAGCTGGTGATGATTGAAACCGCTAGAGCTCTGGCGGCTCTGGCAGGACGTCAGAATATTAATATTGATGATATCAAAGAAGCCGCGCAGCTGGTCTTGCCCCATCGAAAACGGGAAAAGCCCAATGATCCCCAGGAATCGCAGCCAGATGATCAAAACGATGAAGAGCCGGAGGAACAACCAGAAGAAAACCAGAAAGAAGACCAGAACGATTCTGACAAAGAAGATGAAGCGGATTCTGGCGAAGGCAGCGCCGATCAAACGGAGCCGGAGGCATCAGAATCTCCTGATGACAATGATACGGATGACGCTGATACGGATGATTCTGATAAAGAAAAATCAGAGCTGCCACAACAGCCGGAGCTGAGTGAAATTCTGGATCAGATTGATGCCATTGGTCGAACCTTTATGATTAAAAACCTGAATATCAAAGCCGTTGACCGTAAAAAAAGAAAGGGTGAGGGCAAACGGCTTAAAACAAAAACCGATGCCAAAAAAGGACAGTATATCAAAAGTGCTATTCCCCGCAACACGATTAATGACCTGGCCTTCGATGCCACATTACGGGCGGCGGCCCCCTACCAGCGGGTGCGGGAAGATAACGGACTGGCACTGATTATCAAAACCGAAGACCTGCGCGAAAAACTGCGGGAAAAGCGTACCGGCAGCACCATTGTTTTTGTGGTCGATGCCAGCGGTTCAATGGGTGCCAAAAAGCGGATGGAAACGGTAAAGGGCGCCGTGGTTTCGCTGCTTACCGATGCCTATCAGAAACGGGATCGGGTTGGCCTGGTATCCTTTCGTAAAAAAGATGCTGAGGTGCTGCTAAACATTACCCGCAGCGTGGATATGGCAGAGAAATGCCTGCGGGATTTACCCACCGGTGGAAAAACCCCGTTGGCAGCAGGTTTGCAAAAAGGCTACGAAGTCATTAAGAACGAGCAGCGTAAAAATCAGGATCTGTTGCCGATTCTGGTGCTGGTTTCCGATGGGCGAACCAATGCCGCCCTTAGGGAAGGGGATCCCTTTACAGAAGCCCTGGAAATGGGCAGACGGATTGCCGGGGAGGGCGTCCAGACGATCGTAGTGGATACTGAGGTTGATTTTATTAAACTGGGTCTGGCCAAGAAACTGGCCGTCGCTATGGGTGCCCGTTACTATCGGATTGAAGATCTGGAGGCCGATGTATTGGCCGAAGCCGTCCGGGATCTTTCCAAAGAATCATCATTCTAGGGGGAAGTAGTGAGTAATCAAGAGAACCAGAAAATAAATAATAAACAGAACGATTTAAAACAGACCAATGGTGTCAGAGAATCCACCCATCAAGACGACAAACTAAAACCAGGCGAACAAGCTGATTCTGCAAATTTTTCAAAACGAGTCTTAGATGGTATTTTTCATCCCGACAGCGAAGCCGTTTTTTCGACCCTGGCGGCTTATCAGAATTGGTATGGCGGTTTAGATGAAGCCCAAATGGTGGTGGGTATCCTAACCCACTACGAAAACTGGAGCAAGAAAAAAGCGGCGGTGGAGGAAGCCCTGGTGCGGGAGTTAGAGCGTCGGGTGATTCGGGTGATTCCGGTTTTTAGCTATTCGTCAGCCGATGAAGAAAGTGGGGTAAAAGGTTTTAGAACCATTATCAGCGATTGTTTTTCCAGCAATGGAAAACTAAGGATTGATGGACTCATTAATTTTCAAATGCAGGCCGCTACGGGAAATACGCAATCCGGAGATTTATTTTCTCAAAGTGTGGCTGTTTTTAAGGAAATGAATATCCCGGTTTTTCGGCCGGTTGTTAGCCGGCTCCAGAATCAGCAGCAGTGGGAAGGGAGTTTAGCCGGTCTTTCAGCGGAAATATCATGGGCTTTTACCACCAGTGAAATGATGGGGATGATAGAACCGATTATTATTGGCACTCGCAAAGATGCCCAGGATATGCTGGGGACGACGCCGATTCCCGAGCGGATTTCGCGGCTGGTTGCCAGAATAATCCGGCGCATTGAATTAAAAAAGGCCACAATTGCCGACAAAAAAATCGTGCTGATGCTGCACTCTTCACCCTGTGCGGGCGTTGAAGCGACACTGGGATCAGGGGCCGGGCTGGATGTCTTTGAAAGTGTGGTACGGATGTTGAAAACCTTGAAAGCCGCAGGCTACCAGATAGCGAACATTCCCGCCGATGGACCGGCACTGAAAAAAATGATGCTGGACAAAAAAGCCTATCAGGATTTTCGTTGGACCACGGTTGAGGACATCGTCAAAGCTGGCGGTGACATCTATCGGATGCCACTGTCCGGCCAGGGCGGATATAATCAATTCTATGAGAAATTGGACCCGCTGCTCAGAGCGCCGATGGAAGCAGCCTGGGGACCACCGCCCGGGGAAGGGATGGTTTTCGAGAATCAGTTGGTCATTACCGGGCTGAATTTTGGCAATGTGTGGGTGATGCTTCAGCCCAAACGGGGCTGTTATGGCCCGAAATGTACCGGGGAAGTCTGCAAGATTCTTCATGATCCATCCTGCCCGCCGCCCCATCAGTATCTGGCTACCTATCGCTATATCGATGAGTTGTTAAAGGCCCATGCCGTAGTTCACGTCGGAACTGCTGGCAGTCTGGAGCATTTGCCGGGAAAAACCAATGCGTTGTCAGAATTCTGCTGGCCGGACGTGGTGATTGGTAATCTGCCTAATTTTTATTGCTACAATGCCGCCATCGGCGTCGAAGGCGTGGGCACCAAGCGCCGCAATTATGCGGTTGTGCTTGATTATCTGCCCAGCTGTCTCAATACTGATTATACCCGGATCGATTTTATCAATGAGTTGGGAAACTACCTGGAGGCGGTTGATGTTCAAAGTCAGCAGGTTGAAGTGATGCAGAATAGCATTGAAACCCGCATCGGTCAGATGCCGGAATATCGCAAAATCGTTGAAAAAGAAGCGGTATTTTTAGAAGGTGTTAAAAAACTCAAGGGTTTATTGACTCAGTCCATCACCCACTCCTTTGAACAGGAGAATCATATTTGGGGAGAGGTTCCCAAATTAAGTCATCAGGTATCCTATATCAAAGAATCAATTGATGGAACCAGCTTGTATGCATCGCTGGTGAAAAAAGATTGTATTGATGACTATACCTACCATTCGGAAATGCTGTTGTTGATTTCTGGTCTGCTCAACCCGACTAAAACTGCAGAATTGCAGTCGCACCCCAGTGATGTGATGGTGCCGGGCATTCTGGAAGCGGCAGTTCTGGAAAATGAAATAAATAGTAACAGTAGCAGCCTGCTTAGGGTTGAAAATGAATCAAGCGCACTAATAAAGGCTCTGATGGGGGATTACATTGAGTCAGGACTGTCGGGCTCACCCCGGGATGGACTGAATCGGATTATGCCAACCGGGCGAAATTTCTACTTGATGGATACCCAAAAAGTCCCAACCCAATCGGCCTATGCCATTGGTGTGGAAATGGCTGATCAATTAATTTGCCAACATCAAAAAGACAGCGGACTATTTCCCGAAAAGGTTGCCATGAACATGATCTCCACCGATATCTCGATGACCAGGGGGGAACAACTTTCCCAGGTTCTGGCGCTATTGGGCGTCACGCCAATCTGGAATGAATCGGGGATTGTGATGGATGTAAAGGCGATTCCATTAGAAGCACTGGGACGGCCCAGAATTGATGTGATCATCCGGATCTCCGGAGTTCTAAGAGATTCCTATCCCGATCTGATTGCCTTGATGGATCGGGCGGTGCAAATGGTTGCGACCCTTAACGAACCAGAAACCTTGAATTTTGTTCGCCGAAATACCTTAAAAACGGTCAATGAAATGACGGAGCCGGAAGCGATGGACAAGGAAACGACGTGGCGGCGTGCCACTATGCGGATCTTTGGCGACAAGCCGGGAACCTACGGCTCTGGGGTGGATCTGGCGTTAAAAGCCAGTGCCTGGGAGTCAGAAGATGAGTTGGCTAAGGTGTTTACTTCTTTTTCCGGATATGCCTATGGCGACGGTTTAAGTGGAGAGGTTTCTCATAAAGAATTTGTGGATAACGTCAAGTCGGCGGAGCTTGTATTTGAAACCTCGGTGAGTAACCGTTATGACCTGCTTTCATCCGGCTATAGCGCCTCGGTGATCGGCGGTTTTAACATGGTCAAAAATCAGTTTGATCAGGATGCGCTTAAACAATACCACGGCACCTCCAACAATAAAGAAAAGGTGGTCATTACAACAATGGCAGACGAGCTCAATCGCATTATGGAAGGTACTTTTTTTAATCCACTCTGGAACCGTTCGGTGATTGATAAGGGCTATAGTGGTGCCGCCGAGGTGATGCGAAAGGCGCAAACCATCTTTAGTTGGAAGTGTACCACGAAAAATATCGATGACACGGCCGTTGATGAAATGGTTAAGACCTATCTTGGCGATCCGGAAATGGTCAACTGGCTTAGTCAGGAGAATAACTTTGCCATTGAGGAAATGTCAAGACGATTTCTGGAGCTCCATCAACGAAAAAAATGGAATCCCAGCGCCGAGGCATTAGAAATGTTAACAAATATTTATATGAAGATAGAGGGTGACATGGAAGAGTTGATGGAAGAATCCCAGGGTGATTATCAGGGCGGGACCATCGAAATTGTCGGTCACCAGGAGGTGGAAGCCTGGAACAAAAGCATCCGGGAAGTGGATGTCTTATTTGATTCAGAACGAAATTTGTGAAAATATATATGTTCAATTAAAGATTTGACGTAGGGGCGATCCGTGATCGCCCACACACTGCGCAATTAGCCAGTTCGATTTACAAAATTCTTTAATTCGACTTATATAGCTAAAATAAATCACCCGGTGTTGTTTTAATAATTGTAAAGGAAGTGTTTGTTATATCAAAAGATATCGTGTTGGTTGTCCTTTGGACAACCAGCCGCTGTAATCTGGCCTGTAAATACTGCTATGCCGGTTCAACTCATTTAAAAGCAGATATGGATTTTGAGACAGCGGCGCAGACGCTGGATCTGTTTTCAGATCAATATATGAAAATTCAGTTCGCCGGGGGAGAACCGCTTCTGAATTATCCGTTGATCTGTCAGGTTGTTGCTTATGTGAAAGCGAAACAATATGATGCCAGCTTTCAGATGCAGACCAATGGCATCGGCATTACCCCGGAAATTGCCGTCGGCTTGAAAAAAATGAAAATTGCCTTAGGGGTCAGCCTGGACGGCCCCCCAGAGGTGAATGAGTTTACCCGGGGAAAAACCCGGGAAGTCATTGCCGGGATTGGCTGTCTGGCCGATGAAGGGATTAAAATCAATCTTAACAGTGTAGTGACCAGTCACAGTGTCGAGGCTCTTCCCAAGTTGGTCAATTTTGCATACTATCTGGGAAATGTCGGTGGAATTGGCCTTGATTTGCTCCGGGATGCCGGACGGGCCAGAGATCACGGCGAGACCAATAAAAAAGCTACCCCAGAGCAGTTGAAGCAGGCACTAGCGGGGATGGTTGAGACGTCCCAGGAATTATACGAACTAACCGGAAAAAAGATCGTTATCAGGGAGATTCACGAAGCCCGACAGCGGCTGAAAATGTCACCCTGCAGTAAAGATTATTGTTATGCATCCTGTGGTCGGTCTTTTGTTGTGCTGCCAAACGGGGATGTTTATCCCTGTGGATCACTGATTGACAATCCGGAATATTCTATGGGGAACGTGAAAAATCAACCCCTGAAAAGCATTGTCGTTGGGAAATCAGAGCCGGACGCCTGTAAAGCCTGCGAATTTTATGCCGTCTGCCCCGGAGGCTGTCCCTCTCGGCTACTAATTAATGGAAATGACGGGGAGGCGGTATCACTGGATTGTGTCCTGAAAAAAGTGGCCTTTGAGATTGCCAGGAATGATTAAAAGCGGAAGAAACAGGATAGCGAGCTGGTATAGAGTAAATAAAAACCGGGTATATCCTGACTTGATGAAAAAAGTCTTGACAGAATCATTTCAGTAGGTAACTATACTGTATAGTTACTATCTCAAACTTCGCACATAATAATCGATCAAAATCAGCTTAATATCGATGTTACAAACATAAAAATAGCATGAAAACACCAGATTTGTTATAGTTGAATTGCAAAATAACAAACAAACAATCTGGAGGATCATGCTATGAAAATTATAACACAAACCGGCGCAGACTTGAATTCCAAATTAAAACTTGTTAACCGTTTTTTGAAAAAATATCAGGTTGGCCTGCTCTTGAAACGATGCAACGCCTATAAATCCAAAGGTTTTTCAGTCATTTCCGTTTTTGAGTATCTGTTAAGCGGAAAAAGTATGCTGTCCTTCGGGCCCAATAACTTCAAGCCAAGTCGCCGTCTCTATCTGGAGATTATGAAGGTGGGGGTTCCGATGCTAATTTTTCAGTTGCTCAACAGCTTGACCATGGGGATCACCAATTTTCTCGCCGCCGGATTCGGAGATGCTGCCGTTGCTGCCCTGGGAATTGTTAACCGGGTGATGTCTCTGGCAAGTATGCTGATCTTCGGCTTTCTCAAAGGTTATCAGCCCTTTCTGGGTTATAATGTTAGTGCCGGAAATCGGGATCGGGCCAATGTGGCGACTCGAGCTGTGCTGATCTGGGGAAGTGTTTATTGCCTGATCGCCTCGGCGCTACTGATTTGTTTTCGCCAGTCGATTCTCATCGGATTCAGCCAGAATGATGCCCAGGTGGTAGCCATCGGGTCACTGGCACTGGTGGTCAATGCCCTGGCGTTTCTGGGAATGGGCTATCAGACCATGTATGGCACCCGTTTTCTGGCAATGGGTCAGGGCAAAGAAGGGGGAATGATCAGTATTAGTCGACAAGGAGCTTTCTTCCTGCCACTGGTAGCGATCCTCACCCTGGGCTTTGGCCTCACTGGCCTGATTATGGTTCAGCCGCTGGCAGATCTCTGCTCGATTATTATGGTAGTGATTCTAGTGAAAAAAGAAAGGACGGGCAGACGAGTGCCGGATCAGACGGTGGGAGAGGTATAGAAACGTCCCCAATCACCGGGATATTGTAGGTACAGTCAAAATTGGGCGGAACCGAGTTCTGATGTTCAGTACTGGAATTAATCAGAATGATTAGCCTCGAATCGCAGGCCACATTGATGGACTGAGGACGAAAACGGGGCAATTCAACGAATTTCCCAAATATTGTTCGGTCTGAGTGAGATCTTTCGGTATTTCGTCAATGGTCAGCAGGTACAAAAGAACCCTTTGGTTGTCCGACAGGAGGTGCTTACCATTTTGCGCTTATAAACTTATCACCGATATAAATGGCGTTGCCGGATGTTATTATTACCGGACATTCTTTCATAATCGCTTGTTGTTACGAATGAAGCTGGTTTAACCAATTTTTTATCTCTTCAATGGTTGG
The DNA here is from genome assembly GCA_028692885.1 of Acetobacterium sp. Lineage (GTDB taxonomy): Bacteria > Bacillota > Clostridia > Eubacteriales > Eubacteriaceae > Acetobacterium. The sequence continues at coordinate 41,090 of JAQUWM010000011.1, forward strand.
AACACTGCCGCTGTGTTTTAAATCACCATCTATGATCAATATTGGTGTCATTAAGATGCCAGCATTTTTTGCATTATTTTCATAAGGTCTCAGATAGAGATCCAAAGCATAGGTCCACCCAAATGTGTTATAGGCTGCATAAGGGATGTTCTCAATATGGTTCGTATCTTCTTTTACTTGGTTTAATTCTGCTAAATCGATTGGTTGGTTTAGTATTCTGGCAACGTCCTTTGCAGTGCCGGGAAACAAATCATATTTTTTTGAAAAATCAATGGCTTCTTGATCGGTGTAGGTTATATGGCGCACATTAGCTGTTATATTCTCTTCAACGATCAGTTCTTCTACCATTTTTTTTAATAAACCGCACCGGGGACACGGTGGGATCGTACCGATGATACAAATATCATGCATAAAAAATCTCCTTAGTTTTAATTGGGTTAGATACAATAGCTGATTAAAATTTTATTGTAAATAATCACAAATGTCAAACCAGAAAAGTAATAAAAGAGCCTAAAAAATAACAGCAAATCGAAAACTAAGGGAAGGTTTTGTTTACGAGTATCGAAAAAATCCCAATAGCATCATCTATAAAAAACAGAAACAGAATTGATATCTGTCTCTGTTTTTTGAATCGGGTTTAGCCTAGTCAACCATGATCATAACTGATGTTGCTTTAATAACAGCAGTTGCTTCTCCATCAACGGTTAATCGAAGATCATTGATGCCGGCATGGAAATCGTTGCTGCAACTTGACATATGACCATAACCTATTGTATAATTCAAAACATATTCAAACACAACAAAACAAAACAAAAAGAAGGAAAAGGGAATAACGATGAAAAAAATCAAAAAATGGTTAATGGTATTATTGGTAATGGGAACAATTGTTAGTTTGGGTTCGGGTTGTAGCAATAAAGCAGAAGAAGAGCAAGAAAAAGTTGAAGCGGCTCAAAGTCTTGCTGGCCAAACCGTGTTTGTTTACTGCGGGGCAGGCATGACCAAGCCTTTTGGTGAAATTGCCGATAAATTCAAAGCAGAAACGGGTTGCGAAATGGAAGTTGTTTACGCCAATGCGGCTCAACTCCAAAATCAGATTAAGACAACCGGCGAAGGCGATTTGTTTATTGCTGGCTCCGCAGATGAATTGGCACCGGTTAAAGATTCAATTACAGAAAGCAAAGAACTAGTCAAACACATACCCGTATTGGCAGTAAAAAGCGGAAATCCGCTGGGAATTTCAGGTTTAAATGACCTGACCAAAGAAGGGGTGGAAGTTGTGCTGGGAGATGGTGAAGCTACGCCAATTGGAAAGATAGCCAATAAAGCGCTAACAGATCTGGGAATTTTAAGTAATGTCAATGTCATTGCCCGGGCCGCTACAGCTCCAGAAATATTTAATGCATTGTCGGTTGACGAATGTGATGCAATCATTGTCTGGAAAGAAAATGTGACCGGTTCCACCACCGAAATTGTCAAGACAACGGATTTGGATGCCTATGTTAAAAAAGTTCCGGCGGCTAAATTGAGCAGCAGCAAAAATACCGAAGCACTGGATGCGTTTATGACATTCTTAGATTCGGATTCAGCAAAAGCGATCTGGGAAAACTATGGATATGAAGTAGTTAACTAAACGGTCTGATGAGGGAACGATTTTCAGTATTTAGTCTTTTTGAAATCATTACGATCATCATTACGGTTATTGTCATTAGCTTCACCTCAGTATTGATATTGGCAATCATCTTAAAAGGGTTACCCTATTTGGGTCAGGCCTTTTATTCAGAAGAAGTGCAATTCGCTGTTAAGCTGAGTCTGTACACCGCAAGTATTTCCACAATCATTTGTATGGCTCTTGCCATTCCGACGGCCTATGCATTGACCCGGACCGCATTTCCCTTTAAGAAACTGTGTCAAATGATTATTGAACTGCCCTTATCGATGCCCTATCTGGTTTTGGGTTTAAGTTTATTGATTATTTTTTCGTCTGATTTTGGAAAAGCTCTGAAAGAACTGGGGTTTAAGGTTGTATTTGACAAAAATGGCATTATTATTGCCCAGACAGTCGTCAATTTGCCCTATGTGATCCGATTTATTCGAACCGCGTTTCAGGAAGTTGATGAGCGGCTGGAATTCATTTCCGGCAGTCTGGGGGCAACGAAGTGGGAGCGGTTTATCACCATCACATTACCGTTATCCAAGAATGCCATCATCACAACGATTATTCTAGCCTGGTCAAGGGGTCTCGGCGAATTTGGGGCGACGCTGATGCTGGTAGGAGCCACCCGGATGAAAACAGAAACCCTGACGACATCCGTTTATTTAAATCTGGCAACCGGTGACACCGGTGCTTCCATGGCATCGGCAACAATTATTCTGATTATTTCGCTGTTTTCTCTTTTTCTGACCAACTGGATTGGCAGGAAAAATCCTCAGGAGAGCAGGATGAAGGATGTGAACCAATGATTAAGACAATGGTTGAAATTAAAGACTATTCAATTCAATTAGGAACCTTTCAATTGAACAATATCAATTTAAGTATCAGTGAAAAAGAAATCTTTGCGGTGCTGGGCAGAACTGGATCAGGAAAAACAGTTCTGTTAGAATCCTTGGCGGGATTTTACCGAAAATTTTCCGGCGATGTGCGCATTCAGGGAAAACCTGTTGTTGATATTCCTCTGGAAAAACGGCAGATTGGTTTTGTCTATCAGGATTTTGGCTTGTTTCATCACATGACTGTTTATGAAAACATCACTTATGGATTAAAAATTCAAAGAAAAGACAGAGCCTACAAAAAAGAAATGGCCGACAAGATGGCAGAAATCTTGTCGATCGGACATATTCTGAATCAGTATCCGGGAACCTTAAGCGGCGGTGAACGTCAGAGAACAGCCCTTGCCCGGGCATTGATTCTTAATCCTAAACTGTTACTGATGGATGAACCCTTTTCATCCCTGGATCCAGCAACCAAAGAAATGATGTATCAGCAGATTAAGAAAATTCATAAACTATTCGGGTGCACCATTCTGTTTGTCACCCACGATTTTAATGAGGCGCAGAGAATGGCTGATCGGATTGGTATTATGATCAAGGGCGAATTAAGGGAGATCCGTAAAAGTGCCGACTTATTTAAAGACTGTCAGGATCACGAAATCAACCAGTTTTTATTGGGTGGCTATGAAAGGAGCATCAGTGTATGAAAGAGTTTGCTTTGCAGGTTGACGGCATTATGTGTCATAAATGCGTAAAAAAAATAACCGATACCTTATTGGATAAGGATGGTATTGAAGATGTTGGAGTTAGTGAAGACTTTTCAACAGTAACTGTAAAATTGGATGAAAATAAAATTACTGCTTTACAGATAGGTAGTATTATTGAGAAAATAGAAGACAAATCATTTAAAATAATCAATTAAATATGGAGGGAAATATGGCATTTATACCAATCAATGAAATCGACCGGTTAATTAATGAGGATATTCCTTATATTGACTTGACCAGCTGGACTCTGGGGATTAGAGAACAGGAGGGCCGGATCACCTATTTTACCAGAGAAGATGCTGTCGTTTGCGGAACCGAGGAAGTCAGAGCGATCTTTGATCGTTTACATATTGAAATGGATCATATGGTTCCATCGGGGCGGAAAATTACTGCCGGTTCGGAGCTAATCACGGGAATCGGTCGGGCTGAAGACTTACATATGGCTTGGAAAGTGGGACAGAATATTCTGGATAGCTGTTCGGGAATTGCGACAAAAACCAGGAAAATGGTTGATGTCGTGAAGTTTCATAACCCAAATATGGCGGTTTTGACAACCCGGAAGGGATTTCCCGGGACAAAAATGTTGGCCACCAAAGCCATTATGGCAGGCGGCGCCATGCCCCATCGGTTGGGTTTGTCCGAAACCATTCTGGTTTTTAAACAGCATCTGAATTTTATTGGCGGATTTGAAGGTTTGATTAATAAACTACCGGAAATAAAGGCAGAATGCTGTGAAAAGAAAATCATTGTTGAAGCAGCAACGCTCGAGCAGGCCGTCAGTCTTTGTCGGGCTGGAGTAGACGGCATCCAGTTTGACAAAATGAGTGTAGAAGAGCTGACCGAAGCAGTAGAACGTTTAAAAAATGAGTTTTCATCCTGCGTTTTATTGGCCGCCGGAGGAATCAATGAGACAAATGTTTCTGAATATGCCAAAACCAATGTGAATGGGATTATTACAACTAGTTTATACAGTGCCAAACCCATTGATATAGGGGTAAAAATAGAAAAATAGCAATAAATTAAAAGATACCGATAATTTCACAGGGTATCTTTTTTTTAATGGATCAAATCGAGGTAGAAAGTGATTTAGAATAAATGGTGAAAGAAATGTTTAACGATTAAAAATAATGGTATAAAAACTAAATAAGCAAAAATCAGGAAAAAAAACGCTTGACATATTATTATGTTATAATATAATACTATTATAATTAACTTGACATAGTTGATTGGAGAAACGCAGATGGAAATGAAACCAAAAGATTGTGACGAACAAGCGGAAATTTTAAAAATTCTGGGAAACCCGATTAGACTATGCATTGCAAGGGGTCTAATACAAAAGGGAAGCTGTAATGTGACCTATATGGAAGAATGTCTTGGGGTAGCACAATCATCGATTTCTCAACACTTATCAAAATTAAAAAGTGCTGGAATTGTTAAAGGCTATCGTTCCGGAACAGAAATCTATTATGAAGTAGTATCAGAAAGTGCCAAAAAAATAATTAATGCAATATACGAGGAGGGAGATTGATGAAAAAAATTCTAATTGTTGGAGGTGTCGCCGGTGGTGCGACAGCCGCAGCCCGATTACGACGTTTAAGTGAAGAAGATGAAATTATTCTGTTTGAACGAGATGAGTATATCTCGTTTGCTAACTGTGGGTTACCCTATTATATTGGGAATGTAATTAAAGAACGTGAAAAATTATTGGTTCAAACGGTAGCTGGGATGTCCAAGCGGTTTAATCTGGATATTCGAAATTTCAGTGAGGTGATTGCCATTGATCCGGTTGCAAAAACCGTAGAAGTGAAAAATCATCAATCAGGAAAAACATATATCGAAAGCTATGACAAGTTAATCTTGTCACCTGGCGCAAAACCGATTGCACCACCGATCCCGGGCTTGTTAGAAGCAAAGAATGTGTTAACCATGCGAAATATCCCTGATACCGATAAAATTAAAGCGATTGTTGACAGTGGCAAGGTGCGACGAGCGGTTGTTATCGGCGGTGGTTTTATTGGCGTCGAAATGGCAGAAAATCTCCAGGAACTGGGCGCCAATGTTACTTTGGTGGAAAAAATGAACCAGCTCTTAAAACCCCTGGATTTTGAAATGGCTCAATTGGTACATCAGGAAATCAACGCAAATTGTGTGAATCTCATTTTAGAAGATGGGGTCGATCATTTCCAAAAACAGGGAACTGAAGTCGTTCTGGAAAGCGGCCGAGTTCTGGAGGCAGATCTGGTAATTTTAGCGATTGGTGTTGTTCCAGAGAATGCCCTTGCTAAGCAGGCAAATTTTAAGTGTGGACCACGTGGACATATCGTCACAACTGAAAACTACGAGGTTCTTAGTGGCCAAGATGACACTGTTAATCCAGATGTTTTTGCCATTGGTGATGCCATCGAGGTTAAAGATTTTGTCACCAAGAATCAAACCGCTATCCCACTGGCTTGGCCTGCCAATCGACAGGGTCGGGTCGTCGCTGATTATATTAACGGAAAAACCGTCAAAAATCTCGGGATCCAGGGAACTGCGGTTGCAAAAGTATTTAGCAAAACCATTGCTTCAACTGGAAATAACGCGGCTCAATTGGATATGAAGAAAATTGACTATCAAATTGTGGTTGCCCACCGCGCTAATCATGCGGGTTATTATCCTCATGCGACCAATATTGCATTAAAGTTGCTTTATGATCCTGAAACACTTAGAATTCTCGGTGCCCAGGCAGTTGGACAGGATGGAACAGAAAAACGAATCGATGTGATTGCATCAGCCATGAAAATGGGTGCAACGGTTCTTGAGCTGCAAGATTTTGAACTCTGTTATGCACCACCCTTCTCATCAGCCAAAGATCCCGTTAATATCCTCGGTTATATTGCTGAAAACATCGAAGATGGGGTATATAAAACCGTCGAATGGTCTGAAATTGACGCGATTATTGAAAAAGGTGGATTTCTGCTGGATGTCCGATCGTCGGTTGAAGTCAGTGCGGGTGCCATCAAAGGTGCTGTCAATATCGAACTGGATAGTTTAAGAGATCGCATTACTGAAATTCCAATTTCAAAGGATACGCCTATCTATGTAACCTGTCAGGTCGGGCAACGAGCCTATCTGGCGATTCGAATTTTAAAAGGCAATGGTTTTACAAATATTTACAACCTGGCTGGTGGTTACAGCACTTATAAAACGGCTCATTATAAATTGGCCGAACCAAATTTTACAGTAGCAGCCTGTGTTGTCGCTAAAGATGATTCGGATAGTGATGATGTCGATCAGGGCGGAAAAGGAAACGATGTGATAAAAAAAACGGTTGATGTAACGGGACTTCAATGTCCGGGGCCGCTGATGGCTACCTATGAGGCTGTAAAAAGTGTCGATTCGGGTGATCTGGTTCAGATTATCGCAACCGATTTTGGTTTTGTCAGCGACATCAAAAGCTGGTGTGAAACCAATGGACACACCCTGATTTCACAAGAAACAAAAGGGAAAAGTTATGTCAGCCTGATCCGTAAAGGGAACGAAGGCGAAGGCTGCAGTTTGATTCCGGCAGTATCTAGCCAGAAAAATGCAACCCTGGTAGTATTCAGTGGCGAATTGGATAAAGTACTGGCATCAATGATTATTGCCCAGGGTGCGGCAGCTCAAGGGAAAAATGTTACCCTCTTTTTCACCTTCTGGGGACTGAATGCCCTCAGAAAAAGAGATGGAAAAGGACGCAACAAAACCTTTGTTGAAAAAATGTTTGGTGCGATGATGCCAAAAGGCCCAGCCAGATTGCCACTTTCTATGATGAATATGTTGGGAGCAGGGCCAGCGATGATCAAAGGGATTATGAAAAAGAAACATGTGGATGATCTCGATACCATGATTAAAAAGGCTCAAAATGCTGGAGTTCGTTTTATCGCCTGCACCATGAGCATGGATCTGATGGGGATTAAAGAAGAAGAAATTATTGATGGCGTTGAATATGCCGGCGTAGCAACATATATTGCCAGCAATGAAAATGCAGGAACGACATTATTTGTTTGATAAACGATCAAAGAAGCTGAAAGTCTGCTTGTCCAATCTCAAAAATTTGGGATTGGACAAGTAAAGACTATTGGTGAACCGCTATCGCTCACTCCAGAGGGAAACCTTATCCGATGGTTATTTTAAATCTCAATTCCTTATCTGAATTAAGTTAACAAGCAAGCACCTCGGAATTAATTTTTTCTATATTTCGGTTAGAATTGTATCCAAACAAAGTAATAAGTGGTAAAATAAAATGGTTATAATGATTAAGTATCTAGAAATATGCATTTGAATTAGCGATCAAAATTGATGAGATCTGATTGAAGAACTTTAAGAGAGAAACGATAAGGAGAGAGAATGTTAGAACTTAAAAACATTTCATTTGAAGTTGAAAATGAAAAAGAAATTTTAAAAAATGTTAATTTGACCATTGAAAAAGGTAAATTTATCGCCATTACTGGTCCAAATGGTGGCGGAAAGTCGACTCTTGCCCGCATTATTTCTGGTGTTATAAAACCGACCAGAGGGAAAATCACATTTTGCGGCGAAGATATTACTGATTTATCGATAACTGAACGAGCTAAAAAAGGGATCAGTTTTGGTTTTCAACAACCGATCCGCTTTAAAGGAATCACCGTTCATGATCTGATCAATATAGCCAAAGGTGAAGATCTTTCAGCTTTGGATGCAAGTCATTATCTATCGGAAGTTGGTCTATGTGCCAAGGATTACATCCATCGGGAGTTAAATGATAAGCTTTCTGGCGGTGAAATCAAACGGATAGAAATTGCAACAATCATTGCTCGAGATACGGCATTATCGATTTTTGATGAACCGGAAGCTGGCATTGATTTATGGAGTTTTAATCATTTGATTGATGTGTTTATGAAACTGCATCAAAGCAAAGAAAAATCGATTGTGATCATTTCTCACCAGGAGCGGATTCTCGATGTGGCTGATGAAATCATTGCCATGGTAGACGGAGCAATTATTATACGAGGAGCTAAGGAAAGCGTCTTGCCGGAATTGCTTCATTGTGAAAATCCTGAAAACTGTGCATATTGTCACGATATAGTGGAGGCATAAAGAGATGAATGATATAGCAAAAAAGCTATTAAAAGATGTGACCGGGCTCGAGGAAATGCCAAAAGGAGCCTATAATATTCGTGAAAACAGTAAAACGGTGGTCAGACAATCGAGTGAAAATATCGAAATTGTCGGAAAAGAAGATAAGTCCGGGATTGACATTATCGTTAAACCCAACACCAAGTCCGAAAGCGTCTTTATCCCCGCTTTGGTTTCTTGCAGTGGGGTACACGACCTTGTTTATAATGATTTTTTTATCGGGGAAAATGCCGACATCACGATTATTGCCGGATGTGGGGTCAGCACTGGTGACAGTTGCGATGGCTCTGAGCACAACGGGATTCATCGTTTTTTTCTGGGCAAAAATTCCCGGGTCCGTTATGTTGAAAAGCATATCGGAGAGGGAACCGGTACCGGAAAAAGGGTTATTGATCCGGTGACCGAAGTGGAGCAGGAAGAAAACAGTTATATGGAAATGGAAACCACCCAGATCAAAGGGGTTGATTCGACCAGACGGTTTACAAAGGCCAAGCTTAAAGACGGAGCCACCCTTGTGATAAAGGAAAAACTCATGACTCATGGGGATCAGTTTGCAGAATCGAAATTTGAAGTTGATATGGATGGTGAAGATTCCAGCGTAAATCTGATTTCTCGTTCGGTCGCTCGGGATTATTCCAGACAAACCTTTATTTCTAAGATAAACGGCAATACCCGTTGTATCGGTCACTCGGAATGCGATGCTATTATCATGGATCACGGCGTGGTTAGTGCTATACCTGAAATTACCGCGAACAGCCTCGATGCAACGCTAATTCACGAAGCCGCGATTGGAAAGATTGCCGGAGACCAGATGATTAAGCTGATGACTCTTGGTCTGACAGAAGGCGAAGCGGAAGCAAAAATTATTGATGGATTCTTAAATTAGTGTAGATGTTCAATTAAAGATTTAACGTAGGGGTGATCCATAGATGACCAAGGGGTCAGATCCTTGCCCGCACACTGTGCAATTGTCAGTTTGATTTACAAAATTCTTTAATTCGACTGATATAGCGATCGTTTTAAATTAGAACCGGGTTTACAAGGGAAAATGAATTTAGTTATTGACATATGATATTTATATATGATAATGTTTGTAATGGTTGCATCAGCAACAGATTGCGAATTAAACATTGCAGAAATATTGGCATCAATAGTTTAAAATTTTGTAATTAATGAATAAAAAAGCTGATTTCTGCAATGCCGAGAAATCAGCTTTTTTAATTGATTATAAAATGGAAAGGTGCGATGAATAAAAATGGAACCGGAAAATAAAGAAGTATCGGCAGACTGCTACAAGCTTGGAAAATCACATTCAGAAATTGCCCGCAATTTTTTTAGACAGGGCTATAATTGTGCCCAATCTGTTTTTCTGACCTTCCATCAGGAATGTGGAATGGATTTTCAAACGGCGGCCCGATTAAGTTCATCATTTGGTGCTGGAATGGGAAGGCTCCGGGAGGTTTGTGGAGCTGTTACCGGGATGTTTATGGTGGCGGGGATTCTTTACGGTTACACCGAACCAGCAGAACAGAGGGCAAAAACCGAGCATTATCAGCGAATCCAATATCTGGCCAAGGAATTTGAAGATAAAAATCATTCAATTATCTGCCGCGAGCTTTTAGGACTTGAAAAGGGCAAAGACAGCCCGATTCCCGAATTGCGGACGGAAGCTTATTATGCGAATCGCCCGTGCGAATTATTGGTGGGAATGGCTGCGGAAATGATGGAAAAATACATAAACGAAGAAAAGTGAAAAAGTTCCTTAATAATTAGCAAGTAAAATACCGATTAGTCGGATAAAAAATAAAATAGTTATTGACATATGTTTTTAAAGGGGTATAATAATAAGTGTTAAAGACATATGTCAACAATAAAAAGGAGTAATACATATGCCAAGACCTGTAAAATGGAAAAAAGTCTGTTGTCTGCCGGAAACGAATTTATTTGGACCGCTTAATGCAAAAAATCTGGAAGATGGCATCATTACCATGTCCGTTGAGGAATACGAAACCATCCGCTTAATTGATCTAGAAGGTATGCTCCAGGAAGAGTGTGCTGAAAGCATGAACGTGGCTCGGACAACGGTTCAACGGATCTACAATGATGCCCGAAAAAAATTGGCCGATGCATTGGTTAATGGATATGTTTTGAAGATTGAAGGCGGCAATTATCGGTTATGTGAAGAAGGGCAAGAGACAATCGGTTGTGGCAGATGTCGTAAAGGAAGATTTCGAAAGCATCAATGATGTTTAAATTATGAAACAATAAGGAGAAGTCGATGAAAATTGCAATACCAGCTGATGAAAAAATTCTGAGTAGCGACGTGTGTATGTCGTTTGGACGAGCCCCATATTTTTACATTTACGAGACAATGACGAAAATGGGCGACTTCATTGAAAATGAGGCAGCCAGCAGTCCCGGTGGGGCAGGTGTAAAGGCGGCTCAAATTGTAGTTGATCAACACGCCGACATTCTGATCACCCCCCGTTGCGGAGAAAACGCGGCAGAGGTATTTAAAGCGACACCATTGCAGATCTATAAGAGCAAAAATGGTTCAATTGCAGATAACCTGGACGCTTATCTCAATGATAAACTGAGTCAGTTGGAAAACTTTCATGCCGGTTTTCATGGCGTTGCAGGTAACTAGGCATGAAACTGGCGGTGCTCAGCGGCAAAGGCGGAACCGGAAAAACGCTGGTATCGGTCAATCTGGCAGCTGTAGCGAAAAATTCCATATATGTCGATTGTGATGTGGAAGAACCAAATGGACATTTGTTTTTTAAACCAGTGGGGATAAAAAACGAAACGGTAGCAATCAAAATTCCCATCGTTGATGCAGCGCTTTGTCTCGGTTGCCGGAAATGTGTAGACTTTTGTAAATTCAACGCCCTCGCCGCCATTGTCAACAAGTTAATTGTTTTTGATGATATTTGTCACTCATGCGGGGGTTGCATCATGCTTTGTCCAAACAACGCTTTGACCGAAAAGGACAAGGTCATTGGAGAAATAAATACAGGTATTTCCGAAGAGGTCAAAGTGATTTCTGGCATTTTAAATACCGGTGAAGCATCGGGAATACCGATTATCAAAGAAGTACTGAATAAAATAGCAGCAGAAGAAAAGCTAATCTTGATTGATTGTCCGCCCGGGAGCGCGTGCATTGTCATGGAAAGTATCAAGGATGCCGACTATTGTATTTTAGTTGCAGAACCGACGGTTTTTGGGCTACATAATCTCAAGATGGCTTATGAACTGGTCGGGCTTTTCAACAAACCCCATGGTGTTGTGATCAACAAAACGCTGGCTAACAGTCACTTGATTGAAGACTTCTGTGATGAAAATAAGATTAAGATCTTAAGCAAGATTCCCTATGACAGCGAATTGGGAACCCTTAATTCCAATGGGGAAATTGCCGCAAGAAAAAGCGCAGTCTACAAAGAATTGTTTTCATCGCTGCTTCAAACCGTCGTTAAGGAGGTCGAGCATGAAACAGTTACTCATTCTTAGCGGCAAAGGCGGAACCGGAAAAACAACACTTGCCAGTGCGTTTATAAAGTTGGCTCAAGCTCAAGCCTATGCTGATTGTGATGTCGATGCGCCTAACTTACACCTGGTGTTGGAAGAATCGGTGAAACCGAAAAAGAAAGATTTTTATGGCATGCCCAAGGCCGAGATCAACCTACTACTTTGTGCAAAGTGCGATCGATGTCGGGAACATTGCCGATTTGATGCGATCTCGATAAAAGATGATGTTTATCAAATTGATCCCTTTGCCTGTGAAGGTTGTGGCGTCTGCGAAGCGGTTTGTCCGGTTCGGGCGATTGCTCTGAAACCCGATATTGCCGGAGAATTGATGCTCTATGACAATCACGACACGGTGTTTTCCACCGCCCAGCTTAAAATGGGGAGTGGCACATCCGGTATGCTGGTTACTGAAGTAAAGAAGGCCATGAAATCAGTTGATGTGGGCGCTGAGCTTGCTATTATTGACGGGTCGCCGGGAATTGGTTGTCCCGTTATTGCTTCCATCAGTGGGGTGGATCTGGTTTTGATTGTTGCTGAACCATCGGTTTCGGGTATCAGTGATCTGGAACGAATCATTAAAACGGCTCAGGTTTTTCATACGAAAACAGTCGTGTGCGTGAATAAATACGATACTAATCTGAAAAACACAGAAAAAATTATCGATTACTGCAAGCGTCAGGGTATCCCGTTTATGGGAAAGGTTCCCTATGATGAAAAGGCAGTAAAGGCGATTAATGATGGCGTGACGATTGTGGATATCTATTGTGATGCTGGTTATGCAGCACAGGAGGTCTTTAATCAGGCCATGAAGGAATTGAATTTCTGATGAGCTACGAAGATGTGAGCTGAAAATCAGAAAACACCTGAAGCTATTTTGAGAAAAAAATAAAACGAAAAGAGGAGAATTTGGATGAGTGAAGAATGCAATCAATCCTGCGGAACATGCGGTGAAGAATGTACAGACCGAAAAGTGGATTTTTCGGAGCAACCTCATGAATTGAGTAAAATTAAAAAAGTTATCGGTGTTGTCAGTGGAAAAGGTGGGGTTGGAAAATCAATGGTCACATCCCTGATGGCTGTTATAATGAAAAGAAAAGGGTATAATACGGCCATTCTTGATGCCGATATTACGGGTCCCTCGATTCCTAAGGCGTTTGGTTTAAATCAGAAAGCGAAGTCCAATGAACTGGGATTGTTTCCGCTGACAACAAAAACAGGCATCGAAGTGATGTCAATCAATCTTCTGCTTGAAAACGAAACGGATCCAGTTGTCTGGCGAGGGCCGATTATTGCCAATACCGTTAAACAATTCTGGACTGATGTGATCTGGGGTGATGTCGATTATATGTTTGTCGATATGCCACCAGGAACTGGAGATGTCCCATTGACGGTATTTCAATCACTGCCGGTCGATGGTATTATCATCGTTACATCACCACAGGAGCTGGTTGCGATGATTGTTACAAAAGCTGTAAAAATGGCGAAAATGATGAAGATTCCCGTGCTTGGACTGGTTGAAAACATGTCTTACTTTCAATGTCCTGACTGTGATAAAAAGCATTATTTATTTGGTGAAAGCCGTATTGAAGAAGTGGCTAAACAACATGGCATTGAGGTTGTGGCAAAAATGCCGATTGATTCTTCCCTTGCCGGAGCCTGTGACAAAGGGCTGATTGAATTGTTTGATAATACCTGGCTGGATCATCTGGCCGAACTTCTGGAAAAAAATACAGAAGAAAATACAAAAGAAAATGGAGAACAGAAAATGAAAATTGCAGTAGCAAGCGATAATGGGATGGTTTCAGGTCATTTTGGCCATTGTGAAAATTTTATGATTTATGATACCGTCGATGGTAAAGTTGTCAAAAGCGAAGCGGTTCCCAATCCCGGACACAAACCTGGGTTTTTACCAGTGTTTTTAAATGATCAGGGTGTCAAGGTTATTATTTCCGGCGGAATGGGTGGCGGTGCAGTTGATATTTTTAATGAAAAAAATATCGAAGTGATTACCGGTGCGCAAGGCAAAGCTGCAGATCTTGTCAACAGCTATTTGTTGGGCGAACTGGTTTCTACCGGGTCGGTCTGTCACGAACATCAACACCATGATGAATGTGGCGAATAAATTAAAAGTTTAAACGCGGTCGATCGGGTTCAAGTAACCCGAAATAAAAAAACTCTGGTTTGTTTGTTGAACCAGAGTTTTTTTTAGTTGTGATCCATCAAAATAATAAGATTGTCGCTCGTACCGAATTCTGATAAAATAAAAGAAAAAACAAGGGGGTCTGTTCTTATGTCAGCATTTAAAAATACCGCACCGGTTGTTTGGTTATTGATATCCATGGCAGTGTTCATCGGTGGCATGATTATGCTGCTTGATGTCAAACTAGCCTGGGGTATAATGATGACAGCGATGTCCATTATGCTGATTATCGTGGGAATTATGTATCTGTCAGCAATTTTTTTAAAAAAGGATGAAAGTAAATTTAAAGAGCTCGGCATCGGATTGCTTTGCATCTTTGGTGGGATTTTTGTCTATTTCTATCCGCAGTTTCTCAAAGGTCCCTTCAGTTTTGCAGTTGGGATGTTGGGGATCATTATCGGTTGTTTTGTCTTGATCAGTAGTTTAAAACTAAAAACGGACGGAGCTCCCTGGGTATGGACCCTGCTGGTAGCACTGGTGTATATCGGACTGGGTATTGACATGGCTTTTTTTGCCACAACTGGACGGCTATTTGGTATTATTTTTGGAATTTATCTGATCTTTTTTGCCATTAATATTTTTGGAGATGCCCTGGTCAGTTTGATGAAACACAATGATGGGGCTCAAAAAGCGAAGAAACACATTCGCGTGACTCTGCCCCTGGTTTTTGCAGCTTTTTTACCGATGCGGCTGTTAAAAAAAGTGAATGAACTGGTACAAGAAGAACCAGATGCCTTATTGCTGTTGGAAGATCACACCGTTGAACGAAATACCGACATGGAGATTTTTATCCATACTAAAGAAGGGTTGATCCCGGGGATGGGGCATGTGGACGCAGCCATCGGGGAAAATGTTTACAGCTATGGCAATTATGACGACTCCACCTGGAAATTGGGCGGGTTTTTAGCCGACGGGGTTCTGGTTGAAATGCCCAAAGCAGAGCATGTTAAACAGGCTCTGAAAGTCGAAAAGAAAATCTTGATGGGCTATGGTCTCTCGCTGAGCCCAGAACACAAAAAGGGCGTTCAGGATCGATTGGACAAGCTCCTTTCGCAGGTGCATCCCTGGGAACCGAAGGCGGAACAGGCCGATAAGGGTGAAATTGAAGGGGATCCTAAAGATTTTGAGGATGTTTCCAGTCAGCTATATAATGACGCCAAAGCAAGCTTCTATAAATTTCAGCAGGGTAATGAATTTAAAACTTATTATGCCCTGGGAACGAATTGTGTTAAGCTGGTCGATACCATTGT
>JAQUWM010000073.1 GCA_028692885.1 Acetobacterium sp.
ACCCTCACACATTATTGTTTATTTTGTAATGTTCTTCTGGAATCTCAATGTTTTCTGGATTTTCTACATTACCTTACATATTATACACTATCTTGTAATATTATGACTTGATCAACACGCCCTAATCTCATTTTAACAAATTTTTTAAGTTTTTACTATTGCTTTCATAAAAAAAGGGCTAAACCATTCTTCACTGAAGATCGGTAAGCCCTTTTATTTTTATCACATTAACCAGTAGATCGTCTAAAACAATGCGTCTTAATATTTTTCTCTAATACCAAATTCAGCTGCTTCGACCCATTGCTCTGGTCGTTCGACCAGGGTGATCAGGTTGTCAAAGATTTTAAAGTGATTCTCTTCTTGCTTAACCAGGTAGCCAAATAATTGCTTTGTTTGTTCCTCGCTTGCTTCTTTAAAAAATTTCTGATAGAGTTCAATACTGTCTTTTTCCATTTGCAAAGCCATCCGATAAGCATCCAATTGATTAGGAATTTTTTCGAATTCGTTTTTGAAGACCCCTCTGTCTTTAAAAACGTTGTCAGTGTTGGCGAGGGTCTGATTATCAGCCAATTCATAGCTTATTTTTTCGAGCTCATTTTTTAGCAATGCCGCATGATCTTTTTCGTCATCGGCCAATAACAAAAATACGGCGTTTAAAGGATTGTCTTTGTTGCGTTCTGCTTGTTCGCGGTAATACTTTTCGCCGTCAAGCTCCATCTTTATTGCAAATTCAACTGTATTCATTGATTTTCACCTTTCATTATTTATAGAATCGTCGCTCACGCGATAACCAACTAACCTACTCAACCAATTCCAAATAATCGCCGTAACCCTGAGCTGCCATTTCGGCGACCGGGATAAAGCGGAGGGCGGCACTGTTGATGCAGTATCGCAAGCCCCCGGTGGTGCTCGGACCATCCTCAAACACATGCCCCAGGTGGGCATCTCCAGTTACGCTCCGCACCTCGGTTCGTTTCATCCGCAAACTGGTATCGCTGAGTTCTTTGACAACGTTGGGATCGATCGGTTTGGAGAAGCTAGGCCAGCCGCAGCCGGATTCGAATTTGTCACCGGATGAAAAAAGCGGTTCGCCAGTGGTGATATCGACATAAATCCCTTTACGGTATTCATTATAATATTCATTCTCATACGGCGGTTCGGTGGCGTTTTTCTGGGTCACCGCATATTGATCCGGCGTCAGGGTTTTTACTAAGGTATCCTGATCTTTTTTTTCGTATTTCATCGTGGTTCCTGCCTTTCCTATCTTTCTTCTGTTTCTACCCCATCTGTCAGGGCGTTAATCAGTCTTCAATAATTTTAAGAAAGGCTTCAAGATCATTCACCGGCTGCTCACAGCGGTAATTTTTACAGATATAGGCCGTCGGTTCGCCCCGAATCATCTGCTGATTCACGGCAAACGCATTGATTTTTTTGAGATCCGTTTCGCTTTTATTAAAAAGCACCACTGAAAAAGGATGATACAATTGATTAAACCGTTTATTCATTTGCCGAATGGTGGTATCTGTTTCGTATCCGGCAAAGACCACCTCAGTAGTTTGTTGTTCCTGGAACAATTTCGCACAGAGCATCATCGTGCTGGCCATCGGTGCCTGATTCAAATTTCCCGAAAAATACGCAAACATGCCATTGACAATATCAATGTATTTTTGTTCCCCGGTTATCTTTCCGAGTTTTATCAGACAATTGGCGGCAATGGCATTCCCTGATGGGATAGCATTATCATAGACTTCTTTTGGTCGAGAAATCAGCTGTTCGGCATCATTTCCATAGAGAAAAAAGCCCTTTGTTCCAAATTCATCGCCAAAGAGGTTGATCATATCGACGGCCCGGACAATGGCCTTTTCCAGATAATCGGTTTTAAAACTAGCCTGATACAATTCCAGGTATGCCCAGATCAAATTGGCATAGTCATCCAGATAGCCCAAAATCTTCGCCTCACCCTTGCGATACCGGGCATAGAGTCGGCCATTTCGTCTGGCCATATTGGTTTCAATAAATACCATCGCCTCTTCGGCCTGTCGGATATAGGCGGTTTTACCAAAAACCCGGCCAGCCATGGCCAGCGCAGCAATCATCAGGCCATTCCACGAGGTCAGGATCTTGTCATCTTTATGGGGATGAACCCGCTTTTCTCGCTGAGCAAACAGATCGGCGGTCATCTCATCCAGGGCTTTTTCAAGCTCCGGATTGGCTTCAATCAGATCAAGATCGCTATCGATCAAATTGATAATGTTCTTGCCTTCAAAATTGCCTTTAGCCGTCATCGGATAGAATTTCAAAAACACCTCGGCTCGCTTTTTACCCAATATTTTTTCCACCTTATCCATCGACCAGACATAGAACTTACCCTCTTCCCCTTCCGAGTCAGCATCCTCGGCGCAATAAAAGGCACCTTCTGGAGATCTCAGATCCCGGTTAACATAGGTGATCGTTTTTTGGGCTATTTTTTTATAGAGTTCATTGCCCGTAGCCTGATAGGTTTCGGCATAAACCATAATCAACAGGGCATTGTCATAAAGCATTTTTTCAAAATGCGGAACCAGCCATTGTTCATCGGTTGAGTAGCGGGAAAAGCCAAACCCAATATGATCAAAGATCCCGCCTTTGTATAGCTGCTGCAGGGTTTTTTCCACCATTACCAGGGCATCCGGCTGTTTAAAGGCCTTATAACATCGCAACAGGTAAAATAGTTGATGGGGGGTGGGAAATTTGGGAGCCTTGCCAAAGCCGCCGTAGCGATCATCAAAGCTTTCGTCAAAAAAATCATAGGCTTCAAAAAAGATCGTTTGCTTTAATTCCGTTTCGCCTTTGCGAAGCTCTAATTCATTAAGCAGTCCCGTCATCTTATTGGCGGAATGAACAATATCTTCATTGTTTTTTTGCCACTGGCTTTCAATTCCGATCAGGACATCGATGATGCCGGGGTATCCGTAACGGGAGTGTTTGGGCAAATAGGTGGTAACATAAAAGGGTTTTCGGTCGGCGGTTAAAAAAACATTGAGAGGCCAGCCGCCCTGACCGGTACTGACCTGAGAAAAGGTCATATAAATCTGATCAATGTCCGGCCGTTCTTCCCGATCAACCTTAATGCTGATAAAGTATTTGTTCAGGATTTCCGCCACTTCCTCATCCTCAAAGGATTCTCTCTCCATTACATGACACCAGTGACAAGTGCTGTAACCAATCGACAGAAAAACCGGTTTATCCTGTCTTTTGGCGAGATTGAAGGCCTCATCCGACCAGGGATACCAATTAACCGGATTATAGGCATGCTGTAATAAATAAGGACTCATTTCATGAACGAGTCGATTGGCTTTCTTTTGAACGTCATCGCGAGCCATTTCTTCAACTCCTTTTTATTTTATTAACTCATTAAAATCATTCTTATTAGCTATTATGATTCGCAACCATTAACTTAGACTTTAGTTTACGATTCGAAATTTAAAAATTCCACTTCCAGACGATTGCTGATCACCTTGTAAAAGACAATACTGATCCCAAAACTGATCAACATAAACAAACCATACCCCAGAAAAGGGTTAACAAAATATCCCAATAAACCACAGACTCCAACCAGCAATCCAGTATAGGCCATACCCACAAAAAGGGTGATGACCACATTCATATTGTTCTTAATGGCCTTCTGGGGGTTATCCCAATTAAGCAGCGGACGGTTCATATCCATGAACAGTCCAAATAATAAAATCGGCAGCGATCCCATAATTCCCAGAATAACCGTTAACACCAGCGTCGACAAGGCTAAAGGAAAAAAGAATTGAATCGCGATGATCGTAAACACGATTCCCAGACTCTGAATCAATAGCGCTACACCAGTCCGTCCAACGATTTGATCGCTTGCTGTCACTGGAATCATCCGGGTCAGCCATGAGGCCTTGCCTTCCCGAGAAAAGGTGGTAGCTGTGGTGGCCGATGTGCCTCCGAAAAAAATAAAAAAGGCAATCAGTAAATAATTGATCAAGATCGGCATCTCTCTGAAAAAATCCTGCATCCCCTGTAAATCTTCCGGTGGTATTTCGATAAAATAAAAACTGAGGAGAACGCAAAGCGGGGCAATGATCACCACGCTGACATTATTAAAAAAGTAAACCGGTGTTCGCAACAACAGTCGCAAATCCATGGTAAATACCGCCATCGCTCGATGACTTTTTTTACCAAGCGCTTTGCTTCGCTGGGCACTATTTAATTGTTTACCCTTTTTGATCATTTTTCCACTGACAATACTCTTAATATAAACCCGCTCGCCGATTGCTACCATCAAGGCACCGGATAAAAAAGTAATTGCCAGTAGCGCGCCCACCCAGACAACGGACATCAGCGTAATTTTATTCAGCGCCCAAGCCATTAAAAAGCTGGTCGGCATGACATAACCAATGACATTTAGGAAACCCTCATTACTCGTTAGCATCATATTCATCAGGAGCTGAAAATCGACCTCGTCGCCATTTCCCAGTTGGCTGGTGAACCAGATCTGCACTCCAAAAATAACGGCAATACCCAGAAATACGAAGACAATCTGTAGCATGTCCTTGCGGCCTTTTAGCGAAGCCGATTGCATGATCAGCATAATCACCCCTGTCACCAGCGAAAGCGGCAGCACTGGGATGGTCAGAAAGACAAAAACAGACAGCAGTACATAAAGCGGTCCCATTCCCTGGCCGACACCATAAATAATCAGAATGGGAATAAATATTAAACCCGCAAAAATATATTCAAATACCAGAATACTGAAAAACTTCGCAACGATCAGTTTTCTTTGGCTAATCGGCAGCGGAATCAGTTCCTCCATATTGTCCGAAAAATAAAATTCCGAAAGAATATACATCACTCCAAAAACGATAATCAGCACCGTTGCCAGAATATATCCGATACTTAAAAAAACGGTACTTTGATTAATCATAGATAGCCCGATATAAGTGGCGGTCATCACCGAAACATACATAAAAAATGCGGGTATCAAGGCTACTGGCACAATAATCAGGGTAAAGAGCTGCTTGTAGAATGCCTTCTTATTGTATTTTTGATTATAAAAAAACAGTGATACACCCAAGGATTCATTAATAAAAAGTCTGGTCAGACTGATAATTTCTTTCATTATTCGGTCAACTCCAGGAAAATATTTTCAAGTGATTCCTGGCTCCCGGCTTTTTCACGAATTTCGGCCATGGTTCCCACCTCAATGATTTTGCCCTTTTTAATAATGGCAATCCGATCACAGATTTTTTCTGCTACATCCAGAACATGGGTGGAAAAGAAAACCGAGCGCCCCCGAGCGCAATGATCGCGCATGATTTTTTTTAGCTCAAAAGATGCTTTAGGATCGAGACCAACCATCGGTTCATCGAGGATAAAAACCTGGGGATCGTGAATGAGTGCCCCGACCAATGCCAGTTTCTGTTTCATCCCATGAGAAAAGGATCCAATCGGATCGTTGACGGCATTTTTAATTTCAAAAATATCCAGATATTTTTCGATCCGTTCCCGTCTTTCTGCGATCGGTACCTGAAACACATCGGCCATGAATTTTAAATATTCGATGCCCTTAATTTTTTCGAACAGCTCTGGGGTATCTGGCACATAACTAAATTGTTTTTTTGCTCCCAGGATGTCTTTCTGATTATCAATGCCATTGATCGTTATCTTACCGCTATTGGGGGCCAGCAGGCTGACAATCATTTTAATGGTGGTCGTTTTTCCGGCACCGTTGGGTCCGACAAATCCGAATATTTCGCCGGGATGCACTTCAAAGCTTACGTCATCGACTGCTTTTTCATTTTTATTGCCATAGGTTTTTGAGATATGTTCAAGTTTCAGCATAGTCGCTCCTTTATTTCTTTTTTTGATCTAGTTTATTTTAACACAACTCCGCCATGTTGCGACGGTAAAATTTAATATTGTTTTTAGAAACAAGGCATACAATAGAGAAAATAAACCATCGGCATCACAAATAGTAACTGGTTCACGAAGATGAGCATGAAGGCTGCATCGGTGACCATTTATTTTTTTGGAACTGCCCCAACCCTTTAAACGAAAGCAGGTAACCGCGTGATCACACAAAATGAAATTGCAGCATTGAAAGCCCAAGGCATCTTAGCCCAGCAGCAGGAGGGCTATTTTTCGATTCGGGTTTTAAGCCGAGCCGGAAATTTCACCTCCGCCGAATTCCAGACCCTGGCCGAAATCGCCGAAAAATATGGCCGGGGTTATCTGGGCGAAACCACTCGATTGGCCATCGAAATTCCCTGGATTACTTACGAGAATATTGAAGCCGTTAAATCGGCCCTCACCGCTGGGGGAATGGTTTTCGGTGGTACTGGCAAAAAAGTCCGGCTCCCGGTGTCCTGTAAGGGCACTGTTTGCCAACATGGTCTTTATGATACTCAAAAACTGTGTGGCATCTGTCATGACCAATTTTATGGTCGGGATCTTCATGCCAAAACAAAAATCACCTTTGTGGGTTGTCCCAACAATTGTGCCAAGGCCAACACCAATGATATCGTCCTGGTCGGACAGGCTTATATTCAGTTTGATTGGGATGCCTGCCTTAACTGTGGGAAATGCACCAAGGTCTGTCGGACTCAGTCGCTGACGATGCTTAATCAAAAACTCCTCTGGAATGAACGGGAATGCGTCAATTGCGGCAAATGTGCTCAGGTTTGCCCCACTGGTGCCATCACCGAAGAGGTGCGCGGGATTGCCGTCTATCTGGGTGGCCGGATGGGTCGGGGTTACCGCTTCGGCGACCGCTTAACAGACCTTTATGCGGCCGAAGAGGTTCCTAATCTGATTGAAAAAATTCTACAAACCTATCAGGCGCTGGGTAAAGACGGCGAACGAATCTCTGCTGTTCTCGACCGCATCGGGATCAGTTCCTTTGAAGATTTTTTGCAGGAGCGGCTGGAAGACTAGTTACAAAGGCTGATTGCTCAGCCCTAAGGTTGTCGATACGCTACCGTACCGACCAATTGTTAATCTGTTGTATGCACGCAATGCGTACTGTTTCATTTACTCCTTCGGCTAAAATAAACGTTGCCTTGCAACTGTTCACCTCGAGGTACATAACATGATCTAACAATTGTCGGAACTGGGGGCATCCTTTTTATAAAGTAAAGGGCTGATTTCTCAGCCCTTTTTGTTGTTACCAATGCAAATTTTACTTACTACTTTTACTTACTACTTTTACTTACTACTTTTACTTACTGCTTTTTTCTAAAATTCTTTCTTATTATAAATCCGTAACGAAATAAGATAGGAACCGGACACCATTATGACGGTAAAACCGAGCAGTAAAAAGAAATAAATCCATGGATTGGCCGCTTCTGGCAGCGGGATCTGCATCTGTGTCACCAACAGAACCAGGCCAGTGGGAATAAGAGCGCTTAGAATCAGCATCAGTCTGGCTTTTTCGGTGCCAAACCGGTAAATCAGTGGAACCATCATTGAACCATAACTAAAGGCAATTAAATAGAGCACCCCAATAATGGCCAGAGTTTCCATCGAAAAGCTTTGTCTCATGATCATACTTCCAACGATTCCGACGATCAGTGCTAAGACCGCCCCCAGGGTATTTAAGAGTGCCATCACCAGATATTTACTGAGCACCATTTCTTTTCGGGTCACTGGCATGGTCAAGGCGTAGGCGTCCCACTTGGCCAGATCGTCATAGCTAATCGTGGTCACCACCATCATCGCAACCATCAGGATAATCATGCCAAAGATAAAACCATTTCCCTGGGGTATGTAAATAACCGCAAAAATAAAAATCATTAAACCCAGCATTTTAAACGTGCCTTTTAAATTAAGCAGATCTTTTAAGATCAGTCCCTTCATTATTTTTCCCCCCTTACATAAAATAGCATAATTTCTTCGATGGTTACCCCATCTAAAACGGCCTCCGGATATTTTTTTCGGATAGCAGCCTTATCATTCACCAGCACTTCAAAACTAAACTGATTTTTGCGATAGCGGATATACTCGTCGACCTCAAGCTTGCGAAAATCTTCTTCACCGCATTTAAGAACCCCCATCTTAGAAAGTAGGGTCTCTTTTTCTTCATCCAGCAGAATTTCGCCCTGGTGAATAAAGACAATATAATCGGCGATCTTATCGAGATCACTGGTGATGTGGGAGGAGATCAGAATGGCATGTTTTTCATCCTGGATAAAATCCATAAAGACATCCAAAATTTCCTCCCGGACAATCGGGTCGAGTCCGCTGGTGGCTTCGTCTAGAATCAGCAGCTCGGGTTCGTGGGATAGTGCTACCGCAATCTGCAGCTTCATTTTCATCCCCCGGGAGAATTCCTTGATAATCTTATTTTCCGGGAGCTTAAATTTTTTCAGATACTGCTGATACAATTCCTGATTCCATTTTTTATAGATACTGGCCAGCATTTTTGCAATATCACCAGTTTTTAAATTGTCGTGAAAGTTACAGCCGTCCATTACAACACCAACTGATTCTTTGATTTTTTTCTCATCTTTTAAGGTATCCATTCCCAGCATCTCAATGGTTCCCCCATCCCGCTTGACCAGATTAAGCATCGCTTTAATGGTAGTGGTTTTACCGGCCCCATTCTCACCGATAAAACCGACAATGCTACCTCTAGGCACCTTAAAGCTAACATCTTTTAGCTTAAAATCTTGATAATTTTTGTTTAAATTTTTAATTTCGATGGCATTCGTCATGTTATTCTCCCTTATACAATAGTTCTAACAGCTCACTGAGTTCCTCCCAGGAAATATCACTGCTTCTGGCAATATCGACCGCTTTCTGCAGCAGCTCTTCGACTAGTCTTAGTTGCTCTTCCCGGATAAACGACAAATTCTGGTTGGCGACAAAACTGCCCTTACCAGTGACGGTTTCAATAAACCCATCCCGCTCCAGATCCGAATAGGCGCGCTTGGTGGTAATCACGCTGATCCGCAGCTCCTTGGCCAGAAAACGCATACTTGGCAAGGCGTCCCCGGGACTCAGCTCACCGCTGATAATCATCTTCTTGATCTGCATAGCAATTTGCTCATAAATCGGTTTGTCGCTGGAATTGCTGATGGCGATGTTCAACAAGTCACCTCATTTCTTATGGTATAGTGTATATATGCTATATTCACACTATAACCATTTCCGTACTGCCTGTCAAGTTTTTTTGAAAAAAAATAAGCGGGGGATTCTCCCACTTGCATCTGTTAGATCATTAACCGAGTAACCGGTGAACGCTGCATTCGTCCCTTTACAATTGGCCGAAATTATGTACTCAACCAGATTATGTGCTGAACATAAAATAGAATGTTTCCAGAGATTAAATTTTTTGAAACTTCATCACATAACAATGTAAGCATATTTTGCTATTATAAGCAAAAAGGAGACAATTATTACTGGAGAACAGTTTAACAAACGCCTCAGTAGGAAGGATTTTAATCTTAATCCGTTGATTGAAACTGAAATCGAACGATTTCAAAGATACTTAAAAGAAGTTGCCGGCCTCAGTAACAATACAATCATTTCTCAATGTAACACCATCAAAATATTTCTTTATAGCAGTTTTCAGAAAACAGAATTTTCAACTGAGAAAATAACGGCTGATCTTGTTCGTATTCATTTCACCCATACCCCGATACGCTTGGCCATGTTTTGCCAGCATCGAAGAAAACACTCATTACCCGAGTAAGGAGTTACATACGTTTACTTGAATTTAGCGACGGATTCAGAGCAGATGAAATATTAAAATTGCCAATGACATCTCCAGTCTGGCCTCGTTCAGGGTTGCCCAAAATTTTAACCGGTGATGAGTTGAACCGTCTTTATAGTGTCTATGATCAAACAAAGCCAACAGATATCCGCAATTATGCAATTCTTCGCAGTTTAAAAGATTTGGGTTTGCGTTGTTCAGAAGTTGCAGGGTTAACGTTAGATGATATTAACTGGCCTCAGGGAACAATGCGAATAAAAAACACAAAATCTCATTCTGAAAGATTGCTTCCATTACCGGCAATGACTGGTCAGGCACTTGAAGCATATTTGTTAAAGGTTCGCCCCGTAACAGAAGAGCGAATTCTATTTGTAAGGTTTAAAAATCAAACGGGTTTTCCAATGGGAGTATCGCAGATCCGTCAAACTGTAAGAAAAGCAGCAACCAAGGCTGGGCTGGAAAATTTTACGGGTACCCATATGTTAAGACACACAACAGCGAAAGAACTGATTAATAATGGCACCAGTTTGAAGACAATTGCAGATATTCTTGGACATGAATCCATTGAAACGACCAGCATTTATACAAAAGTCGACATTGTTCAGTTGCAGGAAGTGGCTGGTATATGGCCTGAGGTAATAAAATGAACGATCATCTCATTACCAGGCAAGTGGAAGATTATATTGCTTACAAAAAAGGTCTGGGCTATCAGATCAAAGTAGAATCGGGTGAATTAAGACGTTTTGCTGCGTACACTCAATCGATTGGGTACGAAGGTTCGTTAACCGTTGACCTTGCTTTTCAGTGGGCCATGCTTAAACCCGAATATTCACGCTGGTACATGGCAAGAAGGATGGAAACAGTCCGGACATTTGCAAAATATATTTGTGTTTTTGATCCAGATGCACAAATGCTTCCCAAAGGTATGTTCGGGAAATGTCATGGCAGAACAACGCCTTATATTTTTTCTAACGAAGAAATTTGCTCCTTGATGAAAGAAGCAACAAAGTTATATTCCCCTGATGGACTGAGACGAATAACTATCGCAACCGCAATTGGTCTTTTATGGGGTACCGAAAACATTGATATTGACAGTATTTTGAATTTTAAAATTCAGGAAGCAGCGCAGCAAAAAATAAAAATAGCGCTCGATCTGAGTATTCCCGAAAAAATGAGTATTGCATCATTTGATTTAGCGATAATTTTGGGAAACTTACTGGACAACGCTATTGAGGCCGTTGCCGAGATGGAAAAAGAAAGACAGATAAAAACAAAAATAAACTATGACAAATGGCGGTTAATTATTCTGGTGGAGAATCCATATCAGGGTGAACGTGTAAAAGTGAGAAATCGATATCTGACAACGAATAAGGAGTCGAGCCAACATGGGTTAGGTCTGGAAAATGTAAAAAGTGTTTTACAAAAATACGATGGGACGATGGATATTACCCAGCGGGGGAATATTTTCTCGGTTTCTCTGCTGTTGTTTGTATAGATGGTTGTTGCGAGCATTCTTTTTTAATAAGATTGCTCGTTTTTTAATTGAATAAAACAAAAAATCTTAGTTCACTACAAAAAAATATATGAATTTCAACATAATCTCGCACAAGTAAAAATATATGGTAGATTTAGGTCATAAAAGATAAAAAGAGGAGGATACTTTGAAAAATCTATCATTAAAGTGCTATCGGGTGATTGCGCTATGGCGTTGATGGTAACGACGTTAAACGTTAATACGGCTTGTTTTTTTATTATGCACCAGCCCAAATTACCTGAGGGTGCTGAAAAACTTAGAAAGCTAAAATAAAAAGCGTAATGATGGAGCGAATTACTGATATGTACTTGTAAACAATGAAATTATCATAGCTGAGAACAGAAATTTATATAGCTATGGTTTACAACAAGGACTATTGATGATCCTCAATATTGCTACGATTCTGGGAATCGGAATTGTGTTTAATATGGTCTGGGATACTATTATCGTCCTCTTAACATTTGTTCCACTTCGTTCCAACGCCGGTGGCTACCATGCAAAAACACAACTAAGATGCTATTTGTATTCAGTCGCAATGATTACAGCCGCTTTAATGGGTATTAAGATTATCCCATGGACGGGGATTATTTGTATCGCACTGACACTTGTTGCGGGAATGATCATCTTTTTCCTTGCGCCAGTAGAGGCTGTAAATAAACCGTTAGGACAAGTCGAAAAAGCTGTGTATAAAAAGAGAACACGTTTTTTTTTGGTTTTGTTTGTATTTTTGGTTATGCTATTTTGTTATATTGGTCAATTAGCGATTTCAGTTTGTATAATGATGGGACTTGTAGTGGTTAGCATTATGGTTGTGTTAGGAAATTGGATATAAATAGAATGCTACAGTACTCAAAGGGGTATTTTACCAACCTTTATAATTTGAATTAAGTATATTACTAATTGAAATAGCTCTTTTTGTTGTATCGATCAACATTTAAACAGTTTGTTGCACTTTTTATATATTCTTAAAAAGTTGATGTTCAAAAGAGATATGTTTTTCTTTGCAATGATTCAGAAATAATAGAAACATTTCCTGGATATGTGAAGATTTCATATATAAATTAGACTACAAAGGTAAGAACAAACAATTAATTGTAGTAGGAAGGAGGAAGTCTGAAACAAACTCAAGTATTAGATGAACTTAATATTGAGCATAGCAAACAAACCATCTTGCAGATGGTCAAAAAAAGGTATTCGTAGAATGATCAGGTACCAGTAAGAATCTGGTAACCTTGAGATTTAGCTAAGGCAATCGCCTGTTCAACCGTGATTTCACGACTTACTGGAAGAATATCCGATTTTTTATACAACTCAGCATTGTATGGTTCTTGCTTCTTCAGGATCATATAAACAGCAGTCAAGAGCATCCGGGCAATGGCAATAATCGCCCGTTTATGGCCGCGACGTTTTTTTATCTTTAAATAGCGGTTACGGATTTCCGGATGCTTCTCGCTTTTGACAA
>JAQUWM010000194.1 GCA_028692885.1 Acetobacterium sp.
AAATGCGAAAAGGCGGCTATAATGAGATTAGTATTATGGGGATTGTTGCCTGTACAGCTGCTTATTCAAAAGGACGTAAGTGGCTGGAGGAATTAAAAATCTATCTCAGCGAAAATCTGAATTTTACCAGGGCATTTTTAAAAGAACAGCTCCCCCAGGTCAAACTCGTCGAACCGGAAGGAACCTATCTGATCTGGTTGGATTTTAGCGAACTGGGATTAAATGAGGAAGCACTAGAAGATTTGATTATTAATAAAGCTGGTCTCTGGCTGGATGCCGGTACCATGTTTGGCGCTGGCGGAGAAGGGTTTCAGCGAATAAATATGGCGGCTCCAAGATTGATCCTGGAACAGGCATTGACCCAACTGGAACGGGCTATTACGATCGGAATTTAAATAACAACTGATTTCTTAAAGGAAACGAAATTACTAACCCTAAATAGTTAAGATTTAATAAGAATTTTATCTTCGTTCTTGACAGTTTGAGCCATAGCAAATAAAATAAGAGATATAGAATAAAATGATAATTAATTAAGATGAATTCTATATTGGAGTGTTTGTTCTTGGCAAAAAACAGAAAGTTCAAAACGAGGAAGAAAAATGGAAGCCAATATAAAAGATCGTATAAAAAAACTGTTAGCTCTCGGCAAAAGTCCCAATCCCAATGAAGCAAATTATGCTATTTTAAAAGCAAAAAAACTGATGGTTGAATATAAATTGACGGAAAGAGATTTATTAAGATACGATGAGAAGCCCATTAAGGTTGATAGCAATATTTATTATACTACCCGCCGGGAGCATTGGATGACCGGTTTGGCTGATGTCATTTCAGAAAATAATTGTTGCGTCTTCTATATGATCACACCACCGGGTACCCAGCGACACTACATTATCTTTCATGGCTATGAAGAAGATGCCCTAATCTGTAGCAGTATCTTTGCCTATGCGGTTGATTGTGTGCGTTCTCAGTTAAAGGCGATCAAGAAGGTCATGAAACTGGATGAAAAACCAAATACGATCATTAACGAAGCTTGTGAAACCTACGGCAAGGGTTTTTATGAGGGGCTCGATGATGCATATACAGTCCAGGATTTTGAACATCAGGAATGGGGTCTTGTGATGACGGTTCCGCCGGAGGTCAAAGAAATTCTCAAACCAATGGAACATGCCCAACATAAAGAGAAAAATCATGAAGATCACTATTCTTTTTATGCGCAAGGTTATCGAGAAGGCAAAGTATTCACCGCCCAAAATAAATTGGAAGAAGTAAAAGAAGATGTGATGTAATTATGAATGCTGCTAAAAAACCAGAGGTGTATAGAAAATATGTCTCTGGTTTTTTCTATGTGCGCCCGGCATGGGCGCAATCTAACGGGTGAAAGTCCCGAGCACGGGTAGGTAGTGCCAAGTGCATAGCTTAAGGCAAGGGTGTCCCCGGCGACGGGGAATCTGAAGGAAGCCGGCGGCAAACTTCCGGTCTGACGAACAGAAATCACATCAGGCATGATCAACTGGGTAAGGTTGCATAACAAACCGAAGCCCCAAAACTACCCGGAAGTTGATGGTGTAAATGTGGCAGATGGATGGAAGGAAAGATTGCGTTCTTACCCGGGGAGATCTCACGGACGTGTGGAAACAGAGTATGAAGCACGGTTGAAATAAGATTTATCGTGAGAAGTCAGCCGAAGCCATAGTACGGAGACAATCTAGATGTCGAAGGAAGGGCTGAACCAGAGGAGGTGAAGATCAATGAAGATTACTGACGGTGATAAACTAAAACACAGAAAACTTCATAATGAAGGCGATCTGCAAAAGATATCTGCGGAACAGAAAAGATATGCAGACGTGTGCGCGTCACCAAAGATAATTGAAACCGAAATTACCAATACAAGCAAGCAGACGGGTGGACTGCTAGAGAAAATTTTAACCCGTGATAATCTGAATCTGGCCTATAAACAGGTAAAAAGAAACAGGGGTGCAGGTGGAATAGATGGCATGCAGGTGGATGAACTTCTGCCCTACCTGAAAGAAAACCGGAATGAACTCATTGAAGCCATCCGAAGTGGTAAATATAAACCACAACCCGTCAGACGGGTAGAAATACCCAAAGATAATGGGAAAACACGAAAATTGGGAATCCCAACTGTGGTGGATCGACTAATCCAACAGGCAATCATGCAGGTATTAACGCCGATATTTGAGCAACAATTCTCAGATAACAGTTATGGATTCAGACCCAAACGCAGCGCTCAGGGTGCCCTCAAACAAAGCCAGAAAAATATCACCGATGGATATAAATACGTCGTCGATATGGATCTGGAAAGGTACTTTGATACCGTCAATCACAGTCGACTCATTCAGATTCTGTCTGAAACCATCAAAGATGGTCGGGTCATCTCCCTGATCCACAAATATCTCAACGCAGGCGTCATGTCAGGTGGCATATTCGAGCGAAGTGAGGAAGGCGTACCGCAAGGCGGCCCAATCAGCCCAATACTTGGGAATGTCATGCTTAACGAATGTGACAAAGAACTGGAACGCCGTGGACACCGTTTTGTCCGCTACGCCGATGATCTGATGATTTTCTGTAAAAGCCGGAAAGCCGCTGAACGAACCCTCAAAAACATCGCACCGTTTATCGAAGGCAAACTGTTTCTTCGAATTAATCGGGAGAAAACAAAGGTGGCCAACGTTGCGAAAGTGAAATTCCTCGGATATGGATTTTATATCTACCGGGGACAGGGAAGATTAAGAGTTCACCCCCAGAGCATCC
>JAQUWM010000074.1 GCA_028692885.1 Acetobacterium sp.
ACCCTATATGTATCTTACAAAGAGAAAAATAAAAAGAATGGCCATTTTAAGCCATTCTCTTATGTAAAAATCATTCATTTACTGGAGCTAGCGGGGGGAATCGAACCCCCGACCTACTGATTACGAATCAGTTGCGCTACCATCTGTGCCACGCCAGCAGTAAAACTTACTGAACTATCATAACACAAACCACTGCTCCACTTCAATATATTTTTTACCATTTACCTTTTGAGATATGTCCAGCTATTTCAGCTTTAGACATTTCTTTGATAACATAGCAGGCAGCCTCGGCTTTTTTGAAAATATCCAGACATCCTGGATCCAGATTGATCTCGGCACCTTCTCTTGACAGATGAATGATTTTTTCAAGATAACCAATAATTTCCATATGAATATCATTGGTAACATAAGAATCATAAACTTTTTTTGCATCTTCTTCACTCAATGCTGCAAATTGATCCTGAGGTGATCCACATTTTGGGCAATCGCCAACGGCTTCAACGCTTTCCATCTTGTAACCACAAACACCGCATTTCCATAATTTTTTCATTTACTACCCTCCAATTATTTTTTTACTTTTTAATTTTTTTATGACTGATATTATTAGATACCCCAAATTCAGCCAATAATCACATTTATAAAAAAATAATGATAATAATTTATCCTTGTGTAAACCTTTACCCCTGTGTTAAAATGATGTCAATTTAATACCAGAGTAGACAAGATGCGTAAAGTGTTAAAGGATGGGAAGTTGCCTTTAAACGAAATGTGACCATTGCGGTATCTTGTCGCTTCCGCTGTTACAATGCAGATTGTAGGTTGCGGAAGCATTACTTTAAAATCAAGGAGGTTTTTATGAAAAGTAATGCTTTTATTAGTAGTACCACGCGGACCCGGATCGTGGTCAATTGTGGTTTGCTCATTGCCATCAGCATCGTGCTGAAGATTCTGTTTGAGGTGTATATCCCTCTCGGTGGCTTTCCTTCGCTACGGTTAAACATTACAGCTTTGCCAATTATGTTAAGCGGTATTCTGTTTGGACCGTTGGCAGGTTTTGCGGTTGGTTTTATTTCCGATATCCTGTGTTTTATCATTAAACCCGGCGGCCCTTTCTTTATCGGGTTTTCGCTGGCCAGTGGCCTGACCGGTTTAATTCCAGGTTTTCTTTTTATGATGTTAAGAAAAAAAGAAATCAAACATCTGGAATGGTTCAACCTGGTATTTATTGTTTTGGCAACGATTATACTGGCTGTTTCCGGCACCTTCGGTTTTGACAATGGCACCATTTATTATGCTGGAGAACCTTTAAGTATGGTTTTCTTTGTTCTCTTTATTGCTTTAATGATCGCATTTGCGGTCTTCCCCATTATTGTTGTAAAGAAAGCCAATCTTGATAGTGAATATCGCAGCGATCATATTCTCTTTATCGTGAGTGTTTCACAATTGGTCACATCAATTTTGTTAAATACGTGGTTTTTGAGTATTCTTTATGGACAGGCCGTGGCGGTACTACTTCCTGCCCGAATCATTACCAATATCTTCCTGATTCCGTTGTACACAATTATGCTGGTTGGTTTATTGAAAATTCTTCCCAGCTTCATTAAACAACGTTAATTACAGATCCATTATTAAAAGAGGCAAATATTTTATTTGCCTCTTTCAATTTCGATACCAGCTCAAATTAACCCTGATAACTATTCTCGCGATTACTATCATTAAAGATGCCATCTAGAATTTTTATCAGAAAAAATGCTCTAAGCCAGTCAATTTTACGCTGATTGCTTGAGTATTCCCCCAAAAGAGAGTATACTAATAAAGTGACTAATATTATTGTATGCAGTACAAAACAACAGGCTAAAATAATGATAACACTTAGGAGGTTTTCAAAATGGGATTAGTAACATCAACTGAAATGTTCAAAAAAGCTTATGAAGGTGGCTATGCTGTTGGGGCTTTCAATGTCAATAACATGGAAATTATCCAGGGCATCGTAGAAGCCGCCGCCGAAGAACAAGCTCCCCTGATCTTACAAGTATCGGCAGGTGCCAGAAAATATGCCCATCCAGTCTATTTAAGAAAATTAGTAGAAGCAGCTGTCGAAGTTTCAGGTTTAGATATTTGTCTCCATTTAGATCATGGTGATGATTTTGAAATTTGTAAAGCCTGCGTCGATAGTGGTTTCTCATCCGTCATGATTGATGGTTCAAAACATCCCTTTGCTGAAAATATAGCTTTAACCAAACAAGTCGTTGAATATGCCCATGATCACGGTGTTGTGGTTGAAGCAGAACTCGGTAAACTATCAGGTATTGAAGATGATGTATCTGTTGATGCTCAAAACGCAACATATACTGATCCAGATGAAGCGGTTGAATTTGTTGAACGAACCGGCTGCGATTCTTTAGCAATTACGATTGGCACCAGCCATGGGGCTTTCAAATTCAAAGGCGAACCCCGTCTGGATTTTGAACGACTTTATAAAATTTCTGATCTACTGCCCGGTTTCCCACTGGTTCTGCATGGCGCATCTTCGGTTCCCAAAGAATTTGTCGATCTTTGCAATCAATATGGCGGACAAATTCCTGGTGCTCAGGGTGTTCCTGAAAAAATGTTGCGAAAAGCTGCGAAATCCGGGGTATGTAAAATCAATATTGATACCGATCTGCGACTCGCGATGACTGCTTCGATTCGCCAGATTTTTGTTGAAAATCCCGGCTGGTTCGATCCCCGTCAATATTTTGGACCGGGTCGTTCGGCCATTAAAGCGATGGTTGCCCACAAAATTAAAAATGTCTTGGACTGCAGCCACAAACGATAATTCTTATTATCTTTAACTCGTTTCTCCGTTTTTAGGGCATGTCGCAAAATAACTTTAGTTACTTGCGAACATGCTCTTTTTATATTAACAGACACGACTCGTGCTGCTCCCCGAGATCAGCAGAAACTTGAAAATCAAACTTGTCGGCTATCATTGAATTAAACGGTTATAAATTGAACCGGCACTTGAGCAGTGTAGGAGAGTCATCACGGATCGCCCCAACGTTTCACTATTTTATTCAACTTATATTATATTCAATTATTCTTTGTGCAGCACTAAAACTTAATTTATTTATCTGGCTGCCATGGTATAATAACCACAAAATACTTCTTAAGGATTACAAATGAAAATAATTGTTATTACCGAAAATGAAAGCAACCAGCGACTGGATCGCTTTCTGAAAAAACTCATGCCCCAGGCCTCAACGGGATTTATCCAGAAGATGCTGCGAAAAAAGAGAATCAAACTCAATGGTCAAAAATCGGAGCCATCCACCGCTATCACAGCTGGCGACATGATCCAGATTTATTTCGCAGAAGAGACCATTGCCAATTTCCGAACCAATTCAACCCAAAAAAAGCTGGATAAAAATAGCACCATCCTCGATATTATTTATGAAAATAATGACCTGCTGGTTCTCAATAAACCCGCCGAGGTACTCACCCAGCCGGATAAAACCGAAGAGCTTTCACTGATTGATTATGCCGTTGACTATTTGATTAAAAAGGGCGATTATGACCCTAAAACCAATCTTACCTTTACCCCGGCCTGTGCCAACCGGTTGGATAAAAATACCACCGGGATCATCCTGGTTCCCAAGAATTACAAAACTCTCCAAGAGGTTAATTGTGCGATTCGGGAAGATCGCACTGAAAAAATATACTATGCGATCGTCTCTGGCAGACCTAAAGTCGCCGATGAGATCATCGGTTATTTGAAAAAAGACGGGGATAAAAACACCGTCACCTTTTCGGAGCAGCAAACTGCCCCGACGGATAAAAAAGCGGTGTTGAACTACGAAACACTTGAAAGCCATGGCGATTACGCCTTGATGAAGATCATCTTAAAAACCGGCCGCTCTCATCAGATTCGGGTGCAGCTGGCAGCGATGGGTTTTCCTATTCTGGGGGATCCCAAATATGGCAATCGCCTGATCAACAACCGCTTATACGAGGAATCCGGCCTGAAGAGCCAGTTGCTTCATAGTGCCCGGTATACTCTGACAGATATGAAAAAAACCTTCACCGCCCCGGTTTCCCCGGTTTTTGAAAAAGCTTTGAAGCGCTTTGGCTTCAAAGACCCCTTTCTATCGGAGCAGTAATCATGGGGTACTGGAACAGCCGCGGACTGCGCGGTAGTCAGCTTGAAGAAAATTTAAATATTACCAATAAAATTTATCTGGAGCAGGGGCTGGCCGTGGTTCAGAAAATCCCCACTGCCATCAAACCGGTGGAGTTAGACCCCGCTAAGGGAACGATCAAACTGGCTTATTTTGAAGAAAAAAGCACGGTCGATTATCTGGGCAACATCCAGGGCATTCCGGTCTGTTTTGACGCCAAGGAAACCAGCCAGAAGCGTTTGCCGATTGCCAATATCCACCAACATCAAATGGAATTTATGGAAGCTTTTGAAAAACAGGAGGGTCTATCCTTCCTGATTGTTCATTTTAAATTTTGTGACGAAACCTTCCTGCTGCCATTTGGCATTCTGAAAAACTATTGGGACAATGCCCAGGCTGATGGCCGCAAGTCGATTCCCTATGGGGACTTCGATCAGGATCTGCGAATTTACCCTTTTCATAATATCCTCCTCCATTATCTGGAGGCGATCAACCATTATCTTACCGGAAAGGAAGAACGAAAATGAAAAAAATTGCCAGCTTCACCATCAACCACCTCGATTTACTAAGAGGTGTCTACATCTCCCGAAAAGATTATTGCGGCGACCATTGTATTACCACCTTCGATATTCGAATGAAAGAACCCAACCGCGAACCAGTAATCAACAATGGCGAACTCCATGCTATGGAACACCTGGGGGCAACCTTTCTGCGAAACGACCCGGCTCGCAGTGACGAAATTGTCTATTTTGGCCCCATGGGCTGCCGTACCGGCTTCTATCTGCTAATCAAAGGCGAACAGACCCCAGCGGATATCATGCCCTTAATCATCAAACTGTTTACCTTTATGGCCGATTTTCAAGGCGAAATCCCCGGGGCCTCTGCCCGCGATTGCGGAAACTACCTGGATATGAATCTCCCCATGGCTCGCTATGAAGCTAAAAAATTTCTTACCGAGATTTTGGACAATATTCAACCGGAAAATATGATTTATCCTGAATAAACGTCCAAATAAAAAAGCCCACACGGGCTTTTTTATTTGCGAGCTTTCGACTCGGTTGCTTTTTCCAATTTCTTATCCTGATCTTTGTTTTTGCCAATCATTTTTTGAACCCATTGTTCTGGTCCTGATTTTCTTTCACTCATTTTCTTCTCATGGATCCGGGTAAATTTGTTGATCCGACTGACCCATATTTTTGCTTCTGCGATCATGCTACTGTCATCGGGATTGGGAATCACCGCTGTCCATTCCTGAAACAGTTTCCCATTTCCTGTTAAGGCCTCATAGTTAATCGCCAGCACCTTGTACATCTTCTCGCCATTATCGTAGTTTTTGAGTTTAGCCTGGGCTTTTGACCATCGATGAAATCGCCCCATGATATAAGCGCTGTCTTCATGAATAATGGTGACATAGGGTTTAACTAGCGCCTTGTATTTAAAACGCTGCGGTAATACCAAAACTGACAGGATCGACAGTGTGGCAAAGAAAGCAAAAAAGACAAATCCCAGCCATTTCATCCCCTCTGATAACATAATAAAGAGTAATACCGAAATAACCAGCTCGATTCCCAGCAAGATCCAGATCTTTTTCTTTTCTGAATGCTTCTGAATTTCGTTTAATTCCCCGATAAATCCCTCATATTGAACCTCATCGTATTCCCAGATCAGGGCTTCATCTTTTTTCCCCATAAAAATATCAAACTGACGATAGCGTCGATAAAAATAGATGGCATAGCCAAGTGAAAAAGAAATTACAACCACACCGGCATAACTAAAGTAAAACTGATAGATTGCCACCGTTTTGATCACAAACGGGACAAAAATAATAACGACCCCTAAAACCGTAACGATTAAAGCTAAGATAATATTCTGTTTTTCGGGATTTTTAATTTCCAACATGCCTTTTCACAGCCTTTTCAATTTTTAGTTTATTTTTATTAAAGATTCCGTTCATTGATTACTTAAATTTTTTTGAATTTTTCTCTAATCTCAGACATTTTTCCACAGCTCATGCTTCCTTCCGGACATGGTCCTTCAACACAACGGGGTCCGCCATTTTTAAAGAGCAAGGGCGCTACTTTTTTACATGCTTTGAGCATTTGGGTAGCCAATTCGCGGATTTCCCATTGTGCCCGGTTGCAACAGCGCTGATTGAAAAAATGCAGCAATTCACGAGTATTCATCGTTGTCACGATTTTTGTCTCGCAGGCATTAGGCAGAACAAACCGGGCATCTTCGATGCCCTGCTTTTCGGCAGCCATGGCGGCCTGCTTTTGCGAAAGACCTGCCGCCATTAAATCGCGGGTATATTTTTCAATAAGCTTTTCAGCCAATTCATCATAGGTTTTCTGGGCATTTTCCATCCCTTCAACAAAGATCTTTTCACCATCCGGCAGGACTTTGATTTCCGGGGGAATCACATAATTGAACTGTCCTTCACTAACATAGCGCTGCGATTTCTGGCTGAAACTTGCCATCCGATGGCGTACCAGCTGATGGGTTAAGGCCCGGCTCACCCCTTCAATGGCAAAGGTAAAGCTGGCGTGTTCGATCGGTGAGGCATGCCCCACCTCCATCAATCGGGTTAAAAAGCGTTCGACATTATCATCCGTCAGGTCGTCCATGATCTCACCGGCGCCGGCTTGGGAATAACATAGCTTGGCAGCTGCCGCAACTAATTTTTCAGGATCCGGCGTGTGCTGAATCAAGGTTACACTTAGTGTTGTTTCCATAAGATTCTCCTCTCATATAAAAAATGCCCTCACATTGCTTAACATTTTTACTTGGAATTTAAAATTCATTATAACATTTTTATTCGCATTGTCATACCGCTTATTGAAATTTTGCAACGAACACACCACTGACAAGCGCGAACGTTTTTAAACGCATCCTTTAATCAGTGTTTAACCATCATTTCGCTAATCTTATACATGCATCTTTTTTTTCATCATTTTTCTGGTTTTTTCCGGAATCCGATGATAAATCGTCTGGAGTAAAATAATGATACAAGTACCGGCAACGGCCATAATCAATGACCAGGTTAACGAAACGCTTCCCAAAACGTTTAAGCTGATGATCCCATCAATACCAATTGCCAGAACAATCACAAACAGAATCAGATTAGAGGGAATAAAAACAAACTGACTTTTGTGTCGGGTATGTTTAAAAATAAACCGAAATAGGCTAACATCTAAATAAAGCAATGTGGCAATGGGCAAAGCAAAATTTAAGAACCATCCGCTTTGACTGCCACTAATAAGGTAAACCGATAAGCAGGTGATGACCACCGTAATATAAGCGCCCAGAAAATTATAATTCGGGTGTAAGTAACCCATCGAAAAAAACACCATCGCCAAAACACAAAAATCTGCCACCATGATGTATCTCAGCAACACATGATTCCAGGGATAGACCAGATAAATCACACCAATAATAACCACCATGCTGAGGGCAATAATCGTAATCGAAAAGAAGGCCTTATTCTTTTTTCCCAGATGATCTTCGTCATAGGTATTAATAGCCTGGGGATACTTACTGTCTTCGGAATGCCTGCCCTCATTAACATCAGGGATTGGAAAATCACATAGTGGACAGCTTCTCACATCATCTTCAACTTCAACACCACATTTTGGACAATACGCCATCATCTCACCTCTTATTCGTTTCTATTTTTACCGGGATACCCAACTGTCTGATTTTGCTGAAAAACAGCTTTTCAATCACTGTTTCACTGGTTGTTTTTCCAAAACAGAGCGCCAGTTTGTTATCATAACTGACGGTCACCATCTTGAGCCGACTTTCTGCGCTGGGCGGAGGAAAGACTTCAAAACTCTTCACATAAGGGCGCAGTTCCTCCGGAACCGTGACCACTCCCAGATTGGACAATCCACTGGTATAGCTCCGCTCTCCGTAGCGTTTATAGACCACCGGCATCAACAGTTTTTTGACCCATAAGGGAATGATCCTGAGAAAGATCAGCTGCTGATTGCGGACATTTCTGGAAATATACCGATTAATATGTTTCCGGTTCATGTAAAGACCCATATACCCTTTGATCTGCTCGATAATTTCCGCCCGGGTATAATAACCCAAAGCCAGATCGATCTCCGGATTCAAACTGATAAAAAAGTTTCTCAGGGTAATTGAGGGAAACATCCTTCTTAAATCCACCGGCACATTAATCGCGATCCGCTGACGACGCTTCTTATTTTCACTGATCGGTAGCCCGATGATATATTCCTGGATGCTCTCAAAATAAAGGGCCAAAATAAACTGGGTCAGAGTACAGCCATGGCTTTTTGCCAACGCCAGCATGGGCGTTACCGGCACAAAGCCTGTGAGTAGGAGATACTCACCCTTATCAAGCAGTTCAAAAGGAAAATGAAAAACCTTTTTACTGCTCGGCGGTGGTGGAACATTTTCTTCATAATAGACTTTGAATGAGTCTTCAAACTCGCCGGGGTCGACTTCCGCATCAAGATCCATCGCTTTTCCGATATTTTCAGGGATAATCCCCTTTAATCGCTTAAAATATTCGATGATCAGGGTTTGCAGAAAGGCCAATCCACCGCTACCATCACAGATGCTGTGGTTAAATTCGACATGAATATACTTTTTATAATAGAGTACCCGAAAAGGAAAGGTTTTTCCCTGCCGTTGCCGCATCGTTTTGCAGGGATAATAGGTTTCTTCCTCAACCTTCGGAATCGCTTCGGTATGCTCATAGTAATACCAGAAAAATCCCCGTTTGAGAGTCACCTGAAAATAAGGAAAGCGATGGATAATCAATTCCAGGGCATTTTGCAGGGTCATCGGTTCAACGGCTTCTGATAATTCCACCGTCATCCGGTACACCGTTGTCATCCGTGATGAGGCAATGGCGGTATAAAGAACGCCGGCATTATCCAGCGAATAGAATTTTTTCTTGGGATTCTTTTCCGCCATCATCAACCTCCACCTCTGAGAAAATTCTTCCGCCAGGTGAGCAGAAAATCCTCAAACTGATCTTTTTCGACCGCCAGAGTAACATCCACCGCAACCAGAGAAAAACCGC
The DNA here is from genome assembly GCA_028692885.1 of Acetobacterium sp. Lineage (GTDB taxonomy): Bacteria > Bacillota > Clostridia > Eubacteriales > Eubacteriaceae > Acetobacterium. The sequence continues at coordinate 9,211 of JAQUWM010000074.1, forward strand.
CAATACACTCCTGACGTGCTTCGGAAAGGGTCACCCGCCACCCTTCACCGGCATAGCTATCACCAATAATCTGCGTTGCTTTTTGAGCCAGATAACATTCAAATTCCGATCTGGGAATTCCACGCATCGATAAGGTTTTTACAATAAATTTTTCCGGCTTCAATTGTTCCCATTTTTTTTGATCTGCAGCTGTCATGATCCTACTCATTTCTTTTCATATTTTTATAGTCATTTTGAAGTTTATTTTAACATAATCTTCTTAAGTGAAGTCTGAAACATCCCGTGAATTAAGTAAAGCTTATTATTAAGCCACCAACGATGAAATTCTTAAATAATGATCACTTGATTATGGGCGTTATCGACCTTGATATTCATTTTTAAATTAAGGATAAGTAAAATTATTGCGCTTCGATTACATACTTTTCATGACTTTGTTAAAAAAATAGCTAAATTTTTTCACTTTACTTTTTTAATTTACATTATTTTTCATTTAATCGATCTTTTTAGCCTTAATTTCTTGATTCAATTATCCTTATATCTTTTAAGAATACGTTATATTACCCTTGTAACTCACCTCATCCCATGTTAAAATACATCCAATTAAATATAACAGAGTAGACAAGATGCGTAAAGTGTTAGAGGATGGGAAGTTGCCTTTAAACGAAATGAACTCATTGCGATATCTTGTTGCTTCCGCTGGACCCCTTAACAACCAATTAAGGGTTGCGGGAGCATTGCTTAAAACATTTTGTTTTATTTAAGTAATGCTTTTTTCATTTGGTTTTAGTAAAAACCATTCCGGATCAATATCAAATTGATTCGGCGATAGGAGAAAAATGATCGATCAAAAAAAAATTCAAGAAGCTGTCACAATGATTCTGGAAGCCATCGGCGAAGACCCCACCCGGGAAGGCCTGGTTGAAACCCCGGCTCGAGTTGCCCGGATGTATGCCGAAATTTTTTCAGGGCTGAACCACACTGCCGAAGTTCACCTTGCCAAAACCTTTGCGGTAAAATCTGATGACATTGTCATCGAACGGGATATCCCCTTTTATTCGATGTGCGAGCATCATCTGTTACCATTCTACGGCAAGGTACACATTGCTTATATTCCCAATGGTCGGGTCGCCGGACTTTCAAAACTTGTCCGAACGGTTGATTTATACTCAAAAAAACCGCAGCTTCAGGAAGTATTAACGACGGATATCGGCGATGCCATTATGGAGTATCTGCACGCCCGGGGAGTCATGGTTATTATCGAAGCTGAACATCTCTGCATGAACATGCGTGGTGTCAAACGTCCCGGTACCCGAACCGTCACGGCTATGCAAGCCGGCATATTTGAGCATAACAAGGAGCTCAAGGACGAAGTACATAAGCTGTTAAGCATCAAATAAGGACGTGATTAATGGATCAGTTGAAAAATACCAATTTACTTTATCAAAACAAGGCCTTTCAAGCCTATCTCGAAAAAATAAAAAACTGTGAGATCAAACGCCAGTTTTGTCGTCACGACATTGCCCATTTTTTAGCAGTCGCCCGCATTGCCACGATAAAGACCATCGAAGCCGGTTTTAACTTCTCCCGGGATCTTATCTATACAACGGCATTGCTCCACGATATTGGCCGTTTTGTTCAATATCAAGACAAAACACCCCATGAGATTGCCTCCCACCAGTTGGCCATTTCATTACTCGAAAGCCTCGATTACACCGACGATGAAAACAAACTGATCCTGGATGCTATCCGCAATCATCGTAACCCCGAAGCCCAGGGATTCAGTCGAATAGTTTATGAAAGTGACAAATTGTCCCGGACATGTTTTTCATGTCCGGTTGAAAAAGAATGTGATTGGTCAAGCGAAAAGAAAAACCTGACCATTGTTTATTAAAGGAGTATTCATGCAAATTGGCAATAAGAATTTTGACTTAAACAACCAGATCCTCATTATGGGGATCTTAAACGTTACCCCGGATTCATTTTCCGACGGTGGTCAATTCAATAATCTGGACGCAAGTCTTAAACAGGTGGAAAAAATGATCGCCGACGGCGCCGATCTCGTTGATCTTGGCGGTGAATCGACCCGACCTGGTCATACTCAAATCAGCGATGCTGAAGAAATTGACCGGGTCGTTCCGATGATTACAGCCATTCGCGATCGCTTTGATATTCCCATTTCGATTGACACCTACAAAGGTGCCGTCGGTGAAGCGGCCTTAAAGGCCGGAGCCCATCTGGTCAATGATATCTGGGGATTCAAGTATGACCCCACCCTTGCCGCAGTTACGGCCAAATACAAGGTTCCCTGTATACTGATGCATAATCGTGATAATCAGCATTACGAAAACCTGATCGCTGAGATTAAAACCGATCTTCAGGCATCGATTGACATCGCTCTGAAAGCAGGGATCGCCCGGGACGCCATTATTCTTGATCCCGGCATCGGTTTTGGCAAAGATTATGCCCAGAATATGGAAACAATGTACCATCTGGAATCGCTACAGAGCCTTGGTTATCCGCTGCTACTGGGCACCTCCCGCAAAGGCTTTATCGGCCTGACCCTTGATCTGCCTGTCACTGAGCGGGTCGAAGGCACCGTTGCGACCACCGTTATCGGCATTATGAAGGGGGTTTCGATTATTCGGGTTCATGATGTCCGGGAAAACAAACGAGCCTCACAAATGACTGCTGGCATTCTGAAAGGAGCACCATGGACAAACTCTATATAAAAGATTTAGAAGTTTTTGCCTACCACGGGGTATTCCCCGAAGAAAAAGTTCTGGGTCAGAAATTTCTGATTTCAGTAACCCTGACGCTGGATATGCAAGAAGCCGCCCTCACCGGCGATTTAACAAAGTCGGTTCACTATGGCGAACTCTGCCATGCTCTGGAAAGCGAATTTAAAAAAGAGAGCTATGACCTGATCGAAACCGCCGGGGAAATGCTGACTACCTATGTTTTAAAGCACTATCCGATGGTCAGTCACGTAAGTATCATGATTAAAAAACCCTGGGCACCGATTTTAAGATCGATGGACACCGTCGCCATTGAGATTAACCGGGGCTGGCATCAAGCCTTTATTGGACTGGGTACCAATATGGGTGACCGCAATCAGAACTTAACTGAGGCGATCACAGCCATTAAAAACACTCCGGGTATTGAAGCCCTAATCCAATCAACCATCATCGAAACCGAACCCTGGGGTTACACCGATCAGGATGCTTTTCTTAATTGTGTGCTAAAAATCAGGACCACCCTACCCCCTCATACCCTGATGA
>JAQUWM010000075.1 GCA_028692885.1 Acetobacterium sp.
TCGTGCCATGGTTTTCCGAAAAAGCTTGTTTAGCTTCAGGAATTTTATTGATGGGTTTTGGTCTGGGGGGACTGATTCTTGGCACCATGATCAGCTCTTTAATTGGTAGTGTTGGGGTCCTGGAAACCTTTTTCTATCTGGCGATCATGGGAGCTGTAGTGATGGCTTTAGGATCGTTCTTTATCAAAAAACCGGAAATGGCTCCGAAAAAAGCTGTCGCTGAAAAAGCTGGTAATAGCCAGAAGAAAGAGTATAGCGCAAAGGAAATGTTAAAAACCGGAGTTTTCTGGACCTACTTCTGCTGGGGAATTATGATTACCGCATCAGGATTACTGATCATTGGCAGTGCGGCAACCATCGCTGTTGCTTTTGGCGCGCCAGCGCAATTGGGTTTGCTGGTTTCAGTATTTAATGGTGGTGGTCGGGTTGCGATTGGAACCTTGTTTGATAAGGTCGGCAGGGGGAAAGCGATGGCAACCAACACCATTCTCTTGCTGGTTGCTGGCGTATTCTTATTTTTAGGCGCAACCATGAATAATGTCATTTTTATCTTCATCGGCCTGTTATCGGTTGGGGTTACCTATGGCGGCGTACCAGCGTTGTCTTCCGTTGTTATCAATTCAAGCTTTGGTTCAAAAAATTATCCATTGAATTTTAGCTTATCCAATTTCTTGCTGGTACCGGCGGCAGTCATCGGACCAATGATCTCAAGCTATTTAATGCAAAGCTCTAAGGGTAGTTACAATTCGACCTTTATTGTCATCATCGTTTTCGCAGCCATCGCTTTAGTATTGAATCATATTTTAGGAATCCAAAGTAAAAAATTGAACCAGTCAGCAATTATTGCTGTTGTTGAAAATTAAGGCGCTTCAAATAAAAATCATGAGGATGAATTAAAACGCAAATTAAGAATAATTTGCTACAATTGATTATATCAAATGATTAATATGGAGGCTATGATGGAATTAAAAGATAAAATTTTAACTTGTATGGAGCAATATGGAACACCGATGACGGCGGGTGAAGTTGAAAAAGCCTTGAAGGTTGATCGAAAAGAAATTGACAAAGCCTTTAAGCTGCTAAAAAAAGAAGCCGCCATTGTATCCCCAGTACGATGCAAATGGCAACCAGCCAAAAAATAACCGAAAAGAAAGGGAAACCTTTCTTTTTTTTCGAGGAAATATGGCTTTTCTGGGTTTTATTCGATATACTGATGGTAGCATAAAAAGACTATATCGGGAGCGACTCCGATAATAATAAAAGAAGGACTGAAAAGATGGAACATTTTATTGAGTTTAAAGATGTACATAAACGTTACCACATGGGCGAAGTAACGATTAATGCTGCCAATGGGATCAATTTTTTTATTGATGAAGGCGAATTTGCAGTGGTAGTTGGCCCGAGCGGGGCTGGAAAAACAACAGTCCTTAATATTCTGGGCGGGATGGATAACTGCGATGAGGGTCAGGTGATTGTCGGTGAAAAAGATGTGGCTGCGTTGAGCCGTCGGGAGTTGGCGGAGTATCGGCGTTATGATACCGGTTTTGTTTTTCAGTTTTATAATCTGATTCAAAATCTGACTGCTGTTGAAAATGTGGAGTTGGCGACGCAAATCTGTCGTGATCCGATGGATGCTGAAACGGTCTTGAAAAGTGTCGGATTGGAAGAGCGGCTGGGAAACTTTCCCTCCCAGCTTTCTGGGGGCGAGCAACAGCGGGTGGCCATTGCTAGAGCGTTGGCCAAACGGCCGAAGCTGCTGCTTTGTGATGAACCGACCGGAGCCCTGGATTACAATACCGGAAAAAATATTTTAAAATTGCTCCAGGAAACCAGTCGCAAAGAAAAGATGACCGTGATTCTGATTACCCACAATCAGGCCATTACCCCCATGGCTGACAAGGTCATTATCATGAAAAATGGTCAGGTTCAAAAGAGTTATCTCAATGAGAAACCCTTATCAGTTGATGAGATTGAGTGGTAGTCGTGATACAACCCTCCGGGGAACCCTCGCTCGTGATGGCTTTGCGCTGATTCAAACCCTGGGTCAGGGACGTTTTGGCACGGGTTATCTGGTGGCCCGGGATAAAGCTCACTACGTCCTAAAAGTTTTTAATCGTAATGACGTCAAGCGCCGCAAAGAAAAACTAGCCCGCGAAAGCAAGTATCTCAGAATGATCGATCACCCGGCCATACCTAAATTGATCAAGATCCTTGATCGGGATGGTTGCTATGGTCTATTGATGGAGAAAATGCCGGGTCATTCGCTGGCAGACTTGTTAGCGTGGGATTACGCCTTTGATAAAACCGAAATCACGACCATCATGGCGCAATTAATTGATATAATGGCTTATCTCTCCGGAATTAAAATCAGTCATCGGGACATCAAGACCGACAATCTTTTATGGACCGGCCAGCAGCTAGCCCTGATAGATTTTGGTTCGGCTAGCAGTGTGTCCCACTTTTACAGCCGTTTTAATCCTGATTTCTGGGGAATCGGTGATGTTTTTCTGCGGCTGGCATCAAGCTGTGACGAAATGATCGCCGATCTAAATGGTTTCTCGATTTCCCAGCTCAATTTAAATCAGGCCGAGCGCTACGTCATCGAACGCCTGCTTTACATTGAAACTCCCTACCGGGATTTTCAGACCTTAAAAGAAGAATTTAATCATGCCTGGCTAAAAAATGAGCGATGATACGGGGTTTTGTCCGCACTATGCTTACTAATTGGCAAGCCATAATAATCGAAAGGGGCGTGCTTTAAAACTGTGAATGAATTAACCTACTATCTGCCCATTGTTTTAATTGTTACAGCCAATGTGTTTTATAATATCTGTACCAAGTCAACCCCGGAAACAGCCAATCCATTTTTATCTTTGCTGGTCACATATCTGGTGGCGGCGCTATTGACGCTGGTCCTGATGTTGACGAATGGATTGGACGAAGGAATCGTCCAATCATTTAAACGGCTTAACTGGACCAGCTATGCCCTGGGGATTTCAGTTGTGGCTCTGGAATTTGGATATATTATGGCTTACCGGGCTGGCTGGAATATCAGTCTAGGGTCATTGGTGGCCAATATTTCATTGGCAATCCTGCTGATCCCCATCGGCCTGTTGTTTTACAAAGAGGTTCTGAGCGGCAATCATCTGGTGGGAATTATTCTTTGTCTGGCCGGATTGTTTTTTATTAATCGATAGTTGCGAATAAGCAATTGGGAAAATTGGCAACTTTAGCCAATACTAAAAAGGAGAGTGAGACAGGATGCATTTAAATTCAGAATATTTTGAGGAACTCTGGTTATGTGATAACCAGAAAAAAGAGCCGACGGTCGAATTTTGGGACTTCCGGGCGGAAGAGTACAACCTTTCGTCATCAACCGAAAACGCTCAGTTAAACCGTAAAGAAAAGGTACAGACTTTAATCGATAAAGGTATCCTTAACAGTGAATCAACCGTATTGGATATTGGTTGCGGATCGGGACAGTTTGCCGTTGAGCTGGCAAAAAAAACCAGAAAAGTGGTGGGCCTGGATTTTTCAGAAAAAATGTTGAGCTATGCCAGAGCAAATGCCAGCGCCGAAGGGCTGAAAAACACGGCCTTTATTCACTCGGATTGGAACAGCTTTGAATGTGCTGAACCCTTTGATCTGGTCATCGCCAGCATGACCCCGGCCATTCATGGGCCAGATCATCTTTATAAAATGATGGACTGCTCCCGGGGCTTTTGCTATGTGTCGTCCTTTGTCGAACGACACAGCAGCCTGAAAGAAAAACTTTACAGCTTGACCGATCAAAACTATATCCGCCAGTTTAATAAAATGAACTATATCTTTAACCTTTTATGGACAAAAGGCATCTTCCCGGAACTGACTTACGAAGCCGGCATTCATAAACGGGTTTTCCCCTTAGCAAAAGCAAAGGCGATTTACACCCGGGAACTCTCAGTATTGGAAAGCCCGGACCAGGCCAACCGGATTCATCAATACCTCGAGGAAATTGCTGAAAATGAAACGGTTGCGGAATCATTGCAACAGCGCAAAGGTGAAATGATCTGGAAACAAGCCTGAAGAGAAAAGAAAAATGTCCGCCATTCTTACTGCAGAATGACGGACATTTAAAATTAATGGCAATAACTTGAGGTATTAATCTAAGTTGCGAAAATTTAGCTGATCGATTCTGGATTTGGAGATCCGATGGAAGACGACCAGTGATACAATCAGCAGTCCAACTGAGGTGACCCAGGTCAACAGGAGATTTCCGTAGCTCAAACCGGCCACTAGATAGCCAATAAAGCTGCAGGCGGCCACCAGAAGGGCATACAGCATTTGGGTTGACACATGCTGAATATGATCGCAGCCGGCTCCTGTTGAGGATAAGATGGTGGTATCGGAAATAGGCGAGCAATGGTCGCCAAAGACCGAGCCTGCGAGAGTCGCTGATAAGGTGACGACCATCAGTTCCGGTGCGGTATATTGGGAAATCATCACGACAATCGGAATAAAGATCCCGAAGGTACCCCAGGCAGTGCCAATAGAAAAGGATAACAGTGCTGAGACCAGGAAAATCATCGCCGGAATCAGACCCACCGGGATACTGCTGGATTTGACTAGTTCCCCAATAAAGAGGCCGGTACCGAGCAGATCCTGACACAGCGCCCCGATGGTCCAGGCCAGGGTCAGGATGATGTAAGCGGGAACCATGGTTTTAATCCCTTCACCGATGCCACCCATAAAGGTTTTGAAATCAATCAATTTCCGGGGAACAAAGAGTAAGAAGGTCACCACCAGCGCCCAGAAGGCGCCCATAACCAGAGCTGCCGAAGCATCGCAATTGCCGAAGGCTTCCGATAAGGACAAGCCTTCGCCAGACCAGTAGCCACCATTCTGGAGCATCGAAAGAATTGAAAAGGCAATTAGCGAACTGATCGGAATAATCAGATCCCAGATTGTGCCCTTACCATCCATTAGAATTTTTTCTTCCAGTTCGGTATCCAGTGCTCCCAGTTCTCCGGTTTCGATGGCTTGCTTTTCAACCCGAGCCATTGGTCCGAAATCGAGGTTGGTAACCGAAAGGATAATAACCATTAAAATGCTTAACAACGCATAAAGATTATAAGGAATGGTAGACACGAAGGCGCTTAGTTCATTCTGAAAGGCTCCAGTTTCATAAAGTGTTGATCCGACCGCCGCCGCCCAACTGGAAATCGGAGCGATGATGCATACCGGAGCTGCGGTAGAATCAATGATATAGGCCAGCTTAGCTCGGGAAATCTGATATTTGTCGGTGACTGGTTTCATCACAGTACCCACGGTCAGGCAGTTGAAATAATCATCGACAAAAATAATGACTCCCAGGGCGCTGGTGGCCAGTTGGGCACTGCGTCGCGATTTGAGTTTAGTAGCGGCCCAGTTACCATAGGCTCGTGAGCCTCCGGCGATGGTCACCACATAAACCAGGGCACCCAGAAGACCCAAAAACAGGATAATGTTGAATTTTCCTGGTTCGCCCACGGTTTCGGCCATTAAACTAAAAGCAACGGTTCCCATTTCAACAATGCCCCCACTGCTGTTAATAACATAGATCAGAGTTCCGGATAAGATTCCGATCAGCAGTGCCGAAATGACTTCTTTGGTAATTAAAGCCAGAACAATGGCAATAATTGGCGGAATGATGGACAAAATGCCCACATCTACTGTTTCTAACAATTCTTTTCTCCTTTCATGAACAAGAATTCAGGTCTTTGCGTTATTAATCAAGCATAAGGCGCAGTTTGATTTTGCAAAAATCCGAGCTGAAATTAAAAACATTGTGTAGTCTATCATAATTGATATCGTTTATCAAATGCGCTTTTTCGAATGATGGCCTAATCTGAATTGATCGAGTGAATATTTATTCTGATCCGGGGACTATACAAGCCGATAAGAATCATGTAAGATAAGGTGTGCTAAAATTAGGATAGCTTCTAAAAATTATAAATATGAGGAAATGAATGAATAATTATATTGAAAAAAATATTTTACCGCTGGTCATAAAACCAATCACCTATCTTGGCAATGAGGTGAATGCGGTCCATAAGATCCCGAATGCTGCGATGATTCGCTTTGCCTTTGCCTTTCCGGATACCTATGAGGTGGGCATGTCCCATTTGGGCATGAAAATTCTTTATGGATTACTTAACGAAGAAAAAGATATCTGGTGTGAGCGGGTCTTTGCGCCATGGGTAGATATGGAAGAACAATTGCGACAGCATGATCTGCCCCTATATGGCCTGGAATCGATGATGCCCTTAAGTGAGTACGATTTTGTCGGATTTACCCTGCAATATGAAATGAGCTTTAGCAATATTCTAAATATGTTGGAATTAGGAAAGATCACCCTGCGCAGCGCCGAGCGAAAAGAAGCTGAACCCTTTGTGATGGCCGGGGGACCTTGCGCCTATAATCCCGAACCGTTGTCAGACTTTATTGATATTTTTGTCATCGGTGAAGCGGAAGAGGTGATCCTGAAAATCATGGCCGCTCACCGTGAGTGGAAAAAAGCCGGTGGCAACCGTCAGGACTTTTTAAAAAAGGCGGCAACGATTGAAGGGGTTTATGTCCCGGCTTTTTATGCGGTCAGCTATGATGAAAAAACCGGGGTGATTACTGCCTTTACCCCGATTATTGAAACAGCTCCGGCGACGATCCGCAAACAATTTATCGAAGATTTGGATCGGGCTTACTTTCCGGACAAAATTATCGTTTCCTATACCGAAACCGTCCATGACCGGATCAGCTACGAAATTTTCAGAGGCTGCGGCCGGGGTTGTCGCTTTTGTCAAGCGGGGATGATTTATCGACCGACCCGGGAAAAAAACGTCTCAACGATCCAGTCCAAAATTAAAGCGCTGATTGCATCGACCGGCTATGACGAGGTTTCACTGTCATCCTTGAGTACCGGTGATTACAGTGATATTGAAACCCTGATTAAAAACCTGGTCTGTGATGCTGAAGTTGGCAAAGTCAGTATCTCGCTACCCTCCCTACGGATCGACTCCTTAAGCATTGAGATGCTGGAAGAAATTCAAAAAGTCCGGAAAGCCGGGTTGACCCTAGCACCAGAAGCCGGAACCCAGCGGATGCGGGACGTCATCAATAAGGGCGTTACCGAGGAAAACTTGATCGATACCGTCAAAACCGCCTTTGAAAAGGGTTGGGGACACGTCAAGCTCTACTTTATGATTGGTTTGCCGGGCGAAACCCTGGCAGACATCGAAGGCATTGCCGATCTCGGCCAGAAGGTCGTCGATGAGTATTACAAAATTGACCGGGAGTCTCGAAATAAAAGTCTGAAGGTCGTTTTAAGTGCGTCTTCGTTTGTACCGAAACCGTTCACCCCGTTCCAGTGGATGGGCCAGAACACGCCAGAAGAATTTAAGAACAAACAGCGCCACTTAAAAGCCAGTATTAAAGATCGTAAGATTTCCTACAGCTGGCACGATAGCGGGGTCAGCTTTCTGGAAGCTGTTTTTGCCCGGGGTGACCGTCGTCTCGGTCTGGTGCTGGAAAAAGCCCACGAAAAGGGCTGTCGCTTTGATGGCTGGGGCGAATACTTTGATCTACAGAAATGGACTGAAGCCTTTGCTGAAGCAGGGATCGATCCGGAGTTCTATGCCTTGCGAAACCGCGACTACGACGAAATCCTGCCCTGGGATTTTATTGATACTGGGGTCACCAAGAAATTTTTAAAAGCCGAGGCAGAAAAAGCCGAGGCTGCTGTGACGACCCCTTTTTGCCCGGAAAATTGTTCAAATTGCGGAATTATGGAATTCAAGAAAGGATGGAAATGCAATGGTTAAAATTCAATATCAGTTTAAGCGCTCCACACCGCTGCGTTTTTTATCCCATTTGGATCAGCAGCGCCTGTTTCAGCGGGCTTTTCGCCGGGCTAATATGCCGGTTGAATATTCCCAGGGTTTTAATCCCCATCCTCGAATGTCATTTGCCCTGGCCATGTCGGTGGGCTTGACCAGTGATAGCGAATACGGCGAAGTGATTGTATCAGAGGACATCGATGTGGAAACATTTATCAGCCGCATGAATAAGGTATTGCCCAATGGTCTGGAAATCATCAACGCCAAAATATGTGGCGAAGGGGTTGGCTCGCTGTCAGCAGCGCTAAGCAAAAGCGTCTATCGAATTCGTATCAACGTCATGCCGGGAACAGATTTAGCTGAATTGGCAGAATCGATCCAATCATATCTGGCGCTGCCCCAGATTCTGATGCAGAAACGAAATAAAAAAGGGAAGTATGTGGAAAAAGATATTCGGCCTTTTATCGAATCGATTGCGGTTTTTACCGATCAGGAAAAAGATAAGGTGAATGTCGAGATGACCTTGATTTATATCGAGCAACAATGTGTTAAACCGGAACATGTTTTAGAGAGTATCAATAATCAAAATAGCGTTGTCTTTCTCATTGATCCCACCATCGAGATTCATCGTGAAAAACTGCTGATTAAAGCCGATGCTTAAGGTTTACAAAAGATATAAAAACGTTTACAAAAAAAGACTTGACGTTTATAAAAAACGTGCTATAATTTAGCTAAATCAAGGATCAACTCAATCCTTTTCGAGAGTGACTGACATGGTCATAAAAAAGCAAATAAACCTTAACTGCCGTTAAAATTAATCGAAAGCGGTGATCGGTTAGAGATGAAAATTTAACACGATACCGGATGGATGAATTAAATTTTATCGATTGTCACTGCCTGATATGCAGCCGCTACCAGAACCTAATTAGCTAAACTGCAGACAATCATTGTGTGATTGATTGGAGATCGGTATTTACATTATGGAAAAAGAACATCAACTATATAGTATGAAATATATATAGCACGAAAATGATGTGGTCATAAATACGAATAATAGATCGAAGATAATAATCCACCTGATCGGAGTAACAATTTCGCAAAAAAATGAAGAAAGTTCCAGTAAAAATTCTAAAGTTAAGTGTTTATTACTTGTGAAAAGTGAAAAAGGAGATTTTTGGTAAATTGAGAGGGGTGAGTCCAAAAGGAATGATATCAGAAGTTAAAAGCTGAAGCCGGTTCTGCATAGCAATGTGGGATCGGCTTCAGCGTTTTTTGTATTTTAGTTGAGCTTTTCTTATTTCAGGATAGTTGTTTAATTCACCCGCTACCAGTAAAATATCACTAGCATACAGTAAGCTTAGAAAGTGAGGACTTGTAATGAAAACCTATGCTTTAATTATTATGAAACCGGACGCATTGGAAGCAGAATTGGTTGAACCGATCATCCGACGGTTTATTGAGGAGGGGTTTCGGATTGAGATGATGGGCTTTAAAAAGGTTGATGAAAAATTAATTTTAACCCATTATGCCCATGTGGTTGAGAAACTCGGCGAAGCCTTTAAAAAAATGGCTATCGCGGCTTTTGTCGACAAACCGATGGTTCCCATTATTCTCAGTCAGGACGGCGAAAATGCGATTGCCAATTCCCGGGCATTAACCGGCGCCACCAATCCAGCTGAGGCTCAGCCAGGAACGATCCGTGGTGATTTGGGAACGGATTCCTTTGAAAATGCTGACCGTGAAGGTCGGTGCTGTGACAACCTGATCCACTGCAGTGATTCAATCGAATCCTTATTAGCAGAATTAAAACTCTGGTTCGAACCAGAAACCGATGAATTGTTTGCGCCGTTGATCAGCTCGGTTATCTGAACCATTGCAGCGATTAAAACAAAACTTGAATTTTTCTGGGTTGGTCAAAACATTTACAAATATAGACAATAATTACCTCTTGATTTGGATCTCGATTAACTGACGGTAAATACTTGTCATTAATTAGTTCGGTTCAATTTAGTCTTGTGAAGTGGTAAAAATAGTGATAAAATGATCCCACTATATTCTAAAGGGGGTTAAGATGAATTTTTCGGAAATTATTGCAGCTGTCAACAATTTTGTTTGGGGACCTGTAATGCTTGCTTTTCTCATGGGAACCGGGATCTTTTTAACAATTCGGCTGAAATTTTTGCCATGGCGAAACTTGGGCTATGCGTTGAAATCGGTTTTTGCCAAACAGGATCCATCAAAAAAAGAATCGAGTGGTGATATTTCACCCTTCCAATCTTTGATGACGGCTCTGGCGGCAACCATTGGAACCGGAAACATTGTGGGCGTGGCAACAGCCATGGTTCTGGGGGGACCCGGTGCATTGGTATGGATGTGGATCAGTGCCTTATTTGGTCTGTCAACCAAGTATGGCGAAAGTGTCCTGGCGGTTAAATACCGGGAAACGAACAAGGAAGGCGAAATGGCTGGCGGACCGATGTATGCCATGAAAAACGGCTTCAAAAACAAAACCATTGGATCGATCTTGGCGGTGTTGTTCTCAGGCTTTGCCGTAGTTGCTTCTTTTGGAATCGGTAACATGACTCAGGCAAATTCCATTTCAGGAGCTGTTTTGGGAACCTTCGGTGTTCCGACCTGGATCACTGGCGCTATTATTACCATCCTGGCATTGGTTGTTTTAGTTGGTGGGATTAAAAGTATCGGTCGGGTTTGTGGCGTTATTGTACCTTTTATGGCCGTATTCTATTTTGCGGCAGGCATTATCGTTATCATTATTAATTTTGCCAATCTTCCTGAAGGTATCGCCCAAATTTTTAGTATGGCATTTTCGCCAACGGCAGTCGCCGGCGGTGTTGGTGGATCGATTATTGCCAGCATGCTGACCGCTATGCGGTGGGGTGTTGCCCGCGGTGTTTTCTCAAATGAGGCTGGTTTAGGTTCTGCTCCGATTGCTGCGGCGGCTGCCAAAACCGATCACCCATCGCGACAAGGTTATGTCAATATGACCGGGACATTCTTTGATACCCTGGTGGTTTGTACAGTAACTGGTTTGGTGATTGCGTCATCTGGGGCATTGGGAACGATGACTGAGACCGGCACGTTGGTCAGCGGGGCAGCGTTAACGATTGCTGCCTTTGAATCGGCATTGGGTCCGATTGGAGCATATATCGTCACCATTGGGATTATGTTATTTGCCTTTTCAACCATTTTGGGCTGGGAATATTATGGCGAAAAATCGCTGGAATATTTAATCAAAGCACCAATTGCAGTAAAAGTCTATCGAATTTTCTACAGTTTAATCGCTTTTGTCGGTGCAACCACAGCGCTGCAGATTGTCTGGGATTTTTCAGATACGATGAATGGTTTGATGGCAATTCCCAATCTTATATCACTGGTCGTCCTTAGTGGTATCATTGCCCAGGAATGTTTTGATTATGAAGAAAAAATAATCAAGCCAGAGCGTGAATTAAGAAAAGCTAGATAAAAAGGCAGTTAGTGAAAATGATTGGTTAATCATTATTTTGCAAGTAAAAAGTGTCCGGTCTGTTGTCATTGATTTTATCAATGATCAATAGACCGGACTACTTTATTTTATGCGCTATTTAATTTTTCGAGCATGAACGGCAAAGCGGGCATCATCAAAGGTGTAAATACAGGTGGACAGGGTTAAGACCTCATCAGTCGGAGAGATGACCACACCGGTGTCATACAAAGACCGGGCTTTCAGCCGATTCATATAGTTGATAAACTCGGTATCGTTAGCGAAATCCGGCTGGCGATAGTCGTATTCGGCTTCGGTGATATAAACCGAAAAGATTTCCCAATCACCGGGATTGCCAGGTTGATCAAACTCAATTACCGGATGAAGTTTTAGGTAGGCCTGATCCTGATAATTCCACAGACTGCCAAACATCGATTCATCGGACATATAATGGCCATAGAGAACGTGATTTCGGGTGGTGACTGGATCGCTTAAGTAATCCCTGAAAATTGCCCCCTCAAAGGATGCCTCCTTTGAAAAATTATGAGACAGATAGAAATCATTGTTATCGGTTTGGGTAACCGGATACTCCAATGGGGTTCCTTCGATTTGAACCCAACCAACGGTATCGGAATTGATTGCCTGCAAGGCATTAAAATCAATACGATCCGCAATCTCAGTTGGATTTTCTTTGGCGACGGCAATAATTTTATCTTTTTGTATCGTTTGATTGATCTTCGGATAAAAATTATAAATAATGAATCCCATCGCAACGACAATTAATAACATGACGGCGACAATCTTTATTCTAGGTACACTTTTTTGCAATTTCATTTTCCTCCTAAAGCGCATTTGCGATTATTATACCCCGTTATCCTGAAAAACTACCAAATAAATTGAAAAAATTTGGTGGTTTAAGGAATAATGTCAAGACAACTCCCGATTTTAATTATTTTAATTGACTTTGAGTGCTGATCATGTTAACATTTATAAAGTTATGTAGCCGCACACACAAGGTTTTAAGTCGAAAGCACCTTTTGTGGCGAGTCTGGTATGAGGAGGTGTAGAATCATGTATGCAATTATTAAAACAGGTGGTAAACAATACCGCGT